>CALIBK010000001.1 GCA_938045955.1 uncultured bacterium
TTCCTGCGGAAGCAGGAATCCAGTATATTTGATTCAATTAATGGTGAAAAATCGCTCAATTTAGGATAAGATAAAACTTTGCAGGGAGATTATTTTCCCGCTTACCGCAGTCCGTCATTCCGTGCTTGACACGGAATCCAGGGTTTCCCGAGAAAACGGGAATCCAATTCCTTATATTTCCCTACCTAGTATTTTATATGGGGCTGAATTTCTGCTTCTTGCTTAAGACCTGCAGGGACAAGTTTTGCAGGAATGACGCCTTAAATCCCTTCTGTTATTGAACACCCTTATCTATATAAATATCTTAACCACCCCTTTTAATTTCTGTAAACATATGGATGATCTGATCGAGTCTCGTATGAATTTGATCAATTCTGGCATTAATAGACTTAAAGTCATCTTTAAAGCCAGTTTGTAATTGATCTATACGTGTATTGACAGACTTTAGATCCTCGCCAACCTTGGTTTGCATCTGGTCAATCCGTGTATTTACGGATTTCAGATCTTCACCAATTTTGGTTTGCATCTGGTCGATTCGTGTATTGACGGACTTTAGATCCTCGCCAACTTTGGTTTGCATCTGGTCGATTCGTATATTGACTGACTTCAGGTCATCGCTCACTTTAATTTGTAATTGATCGATACGGGTATTCAGTAGGGTGTTGAGTTGATCAATTCGAGCATTTATTTGTTTCATATCTTCCTTGACCGTTCTAAACTCTTCTCGACACTCTGTCCGAATTTGCCTTATTTCCTCTTTAATTTCTCTGGTTCGTTCATCTATGACATTATAAATGAGTTCCAGCGTTACCTTCTTAACCAGATGTTTTACGGTTGCTTTCATTTAACCCTCCAATCTAATCCTTTTTACCTCAAAAGAACCACCTGTTAACCAACCCATCCTCTCCTGAGAGAAAGAAGAAAAGGGACAGAAATTAAAATAATTTAAAAAAGATGAGTTTGCTTGATCCCTTTTTGTCCATCATTCCTGATCTTGGTGATTCGACCAGAGCTACAACAAGTTCTTCCTCGCCGTCATTACTTGCATCCTTCACCTGGAAATCTGAAATATATCCATTTAGTTCTCTGGTCTTCCATTGGATTCTAAGACCAATTTCATCCCAGGTTAAGTCATAGATTTCACCGCTTTCATATGAGCGAAGCCTCTGGAAAAGCTTTACTCCTGCAGCCTGATTTCGATTAATAATGACCTCATTGGCTCCATCCCCATTCAGATCTTTTATCAAAATCCTTCCAGGGATATAGACCCTCCAAGGAGGAGCCTCACTGCCTCTATAAACCTCTTCCTTTTTCTTTGTGGTATCATAGAAATTGAGTGTACCACCATAATTTTCTTTGCTTTTCCAGATAAATTTCCCATCTTGAGTAAGTATCTTTAAATAATCGAATTCGTCAATCAAGATAATATCGGGTTTGCCCTGTCCTCTGATATCACCCAGGGTAAAACCAAAGATTTTTAAGTCTTTGGGCAGTGGCATCTTCGGTCCTTTTTCAAAGGACTTCTTCTTCCATATAAATTGATAGATCGGACCTGAAATAAGTCCCTCAGAATTCATCTGCTGTCCCATTAAAATAGGTCCTTCCTTGGGATGTTCGAGGACTCTGAAAAACCAACCAGCCCTTCGTGTGATCGATCTAAACTCGCCCTGCTCATATTCGAGGATAAGGGATTGAAGATTGTCTTCGATCACTGAGGTGACAATGATTTCCGCCACTTTATTTCGATTTACATCGGCCACATCAAGGGTAAGGAAGTTATGCTGGTGGCCTGCTTCGATTTTTCGAAAGAGAGAAAGCTTCTCACCATCATATTTAAACACATAAAGATTATGATGATCCATTACGACGATTTCATTTTTCCCATCCCCATCCACATCGCCAATGTCCAGTCCTTTTATCTCAAAATCAAAGGTCTGAGTCTTTTTAAACTCAAGCCCTTCAGGACCAATGATTCCACGTTCGGGTCTATGATAGGGATATTTCCCTTCGAGAGGTTTGGAGGCAATCGCTCGGCGACCTGTGATCTTATACGCAATCTCCTGGGCAAAATCTCCAATCCTTGTCATCACATCATCAAGGCCCTTATGCTGGGTATAAACTCCCAGAGGGGGTTTATCCTCTGTAATTGCAAGAAGCCTTGCATCGAGGCTAATATAGTTTCCAATCTTGGTGAGGCTTCCAAGGACAATATAGTCTGCACCAGCTCTTGAGCCAACTTCTTTCGCCACAGCTTCGTCAAGCCTCATGGGTCTTATCTCCCAGAGGATCCTCTCGATGATACTCCGATCGATCACAATGATACGCCCCTCCACAGTGATTCGAGAAGTGAGAATATCGTAGATTCCTTCTCGAAGGTAGTCCAGGTTCTCCTGGCTGTGAATCAAAAATGGAAGAATCGCAACTTTATAGACCTTGAGAGGCTCCCTGGGTTGGGCCAGAAAGGAAGAAGATGGAATTAAGAGAGATAAAAAACACAGAAACAGAATAATTTTGAATTTCATCATAAATCCTTTCTTTTAACAAGTTCTGAAAAAGAGAGTCTTATCAATGCACTCATCAAAGACCTCCCCTTTATTTTAAAATAAACCCTTATTCCTCTTTACACGAGAATGAAATTTTCATTCATTGGGGGATAGTCGTCATTCCTTCGGAAGCAGGAATCCAGTATCTATGATTCAATTATTAAAAAAATCGCTCAATTTAGGTAAAAACAGAAAAAAATTATCCAACAAATATTAAGAATCTTCAAGACCCTTAAAATCATAAGTTTTTTAGGGCCATGACTTATTTTGGGCCTTTGGAATCTTTTCAAAAGGATATAAAAAAACTCTTTCAAAGTCAAGGTTTATAACATCTGAAAAGTTATCCCCCATCGAAGAATGGGAATCATTTTGGCATGACAGTCCCGTTTCCCAACCATGATTGAGGAATTACTAAAAATCACAATTTTTGCTTGACAAAAGAAAAAATTGTGTTGTAGATAATAAAGAAATTTCAAAGAGGAGGGAGACCATGAAAAGGGAGAAGGGGTTTACATTGATTGAATTGATCATTATTATCGTCATTATCGGGATTCTGGCAGCGGTTGCGATTCCAAGGTATATCGACTTGACCAGAAGTGCTGCGGATGGGACGGCGAAAGCGGTTCTGGGTTCGCTCAGGAGTGCCAATGCATTGGTATTTGCACAGCGGATCATTGGAGGAACAACAGGGTCCTATACCATGGGTGATATTGTTGGAGGGATGGGAGAATTGAAAGGATTTACCTATACCTACGGTGCTAATACCTTTGCCATGACCGCAGGTGGATATACCTATACTTTTACACTCTCTCCGACTCCTAATGTTCCAACCACGTATGGTTCGATCACTGCAGGGGCAGGAACCTTTGCGACGTGGTAAAAAAAAATGATAAAATTCTCATCCTCTCTGTGAGAGAAGAGATTAAATCGAAAAGAGATAGGGTCAGAATCGCTGATATTTTAGCTGTTCTGACCCTTTTTGTTCTCTCCCTCGTCTTCTTTTATGATCTCTTTGAGGATAGATTTCTCCTTACTGAAAGGGATTTAGGCGCATACTTCATTCCCCCAAGATTCTTCTGGGTCGAAAGCATCAAAAAAGGAGATTTTCCCTTATGGAATCCCTATCAATTCTGTGGACAACCATTTTTTGCGAATCCCCAGCACGGGATCCTCTATCCATTCCACATCCTCTTTTTTATTCTTCCTTTTGATATTGCCTTTAATGGAATTATTGTTCTTCATTTCTTTCTGGCTGGACTTTTTCTCTTTCTCCTTCTGAAAGAATTAAAAGCTTCTGTTACAGGCGCATTGATTTCAAGTCTTGTTTTTATGCTCAGTGGTTATCTTCTCTCTGTTCACAGTCTTCTCAGTACTCTGCTTTCGGTGGTCTGGACCCCTCTAATCTTCCTCTTTTTCAAAAGAGCGATTGAGCGAAGGGGACTTAAACAGAAAGTCTTAACCGCCCTATGGATGACCCTCTCTTTTATGGGAGGAGGGGTAGAAATAGTGTATGGAAATTTTATCCTTCTTGTTCTCCTCATCCTTTTTCACTTAAAAGAGGAACGTTTAGAAGTTTCCAAATATGGCACCTTTAAATCTCTTATTGAGCGATTCAGAAGTCTTGTGATGGTTTCTTTCTTCTTTTTCGTTCTTTCAGCCATCCAGCTTATTCCTTTCCTTGAGCTTTGGATTCATTCTAATCGAGGGGGAGGGATTTCCTACGAGGAGGCAACGATCTGGAGTTTTGCCCCCCGGGATTTCATTCTCTTTTTTTTCCCAGATTTCTTTGGATATTTTCTCGATATTAAACGATACTGGACGAATCAATGCTGGCTTAAAACCCTTTATACAGGGGGACTACCTTTTATTTTGACCCTGATCTACTTTCTCTTTTCTCGAAGGGATAGGGAAGGGGAGAAGGGTAGGATGAAGGCCCTCTTTTTAGGGATTATTTTTGTTTCTTTCTTTTTTTCACTCGGAAGATACAATCCTCTTTATCCTTTCGTCTTTAAATACTTCCCCTTTTTTCATGGGATTCGATACCCGGTAAAATTTCTTTATCTTTTCATTTTTGCCCTTTCTATTACTTCCGGTCTTGGCTTTGAGAGATTGAGGGAGATTCTGAGAGATAAGAGTTGGAAATTCTTTAAATCCATTCTCTTTCTTTTGGCCTCTCTCTCGGCTTTTCTTCTTCTTTTTTTCGTATTAGGTCATTCGCCGATTGCAATGTTTCTAAAATTCAAGGGAATTGACTCTCCCGGGTTTAATTCCATCTCGACCAATCTTTACCATATTAAGAGGTTTTTCTTCTATCTCACCCTCTTTTTCCTTCTTTTAAGAATCGGGAGTGAGGTGAAGTGGCGAGGCTGGTCAAAAGGTCTTCTGATGGCCTTTCTAACATTAGATCTATTTGGCAATATGGGTTTCTACGGGAGGGAGTTAACCCGGGAGTATTTTCAAAAGACTCGAATTCAGGAGATTATGACTCAAGATCAGGGATTTTTTAGAGTTTTTTCCACACCGAAGACGACTTCCCTGGAGAATACGATTTTGATGGATTCTTCAAAACCTCTTGATTTTCTCAAAGAAAAACATCTTCCCTCTTTGAACATGCTTCACAGAATCTATGACATGTGGGGTGTCGATGTAATCAGATTGAAACGAACGGATGAACTTTACCGAACCTTTATTCAGAATCCCCCCATTTCTTCCACCTCTCTTCTAAGGCTCTATGGGGTACGATATGTTATCTCCACATCCTTTATTAATGAGGATATGGACTTTGAGTTTATTTACGGAAGGATAGAAGGGCTTCAAGGGGAGAAAGAGGAACTTCTTACCCGAAACACCATTAAGCTCTACCGTAATCGAAAACCACTGCCGAGGGCATGGATTTTGGGAAATTATAAGGTTCTAAATTCTAAAGAGATTCTTCAGAGACTCTCAAACCCTGAATTTAATCCAGAGGAGGAGGTGATCCTTGAAGGAACCCCCCCATTTGTCCCAAAACAGAAGAAAATCAAAGGAGAAATAAGGATTTTTTCAGAAACCAATCGGCGTTTTCGTCTCGAAGTGGTGAATGAGGAGGAGGGGCTTCTTGTTTTAAGCGATACCTATTATCCCGGATGGAAGGCCTTTGTTGATGGAAAAGAGGAGAAGATTTTTCGGGCGGACTATAACTTCCGGGCCATTCTGATTCCTCCTGGAAGCCATCTGGTAGAGTTTGTTTATGATCCTCTCAGTTTTAAACTCGGGGGATGGATAACCCTTTTGGGGTTTTTGGGTTGTTTTGGTATGATAGGTTTTGAGAAGCGAAAAGGATAAGATTTAAGATGAAGCTTTCTGTGATCATTCCTGTCTATAATGAGGTAAAGACGATCCTCGGAGTGATCCAGAGGGTGAAAGAGACTCCCTTCGATAAGGAGATTATCGTGGTGGATGATGGTTCAACCGATGGAACCCGTGAATGTCTACAGAGTTGTGAGGGAGATGAAATTACAATCCTTTCTCATCCATCGAATCTGGGGAAGGGGGCGGCTATCCGAACCGCCATTCCATATATAAGGGGAGATATTGTGATCATCCAAGATGCTGACCTCGAATACCATCCCTCTGAGTATCCCCATTTGATTCAGCCCATTATTGAAGGAAAAGCGGATGTGGTGTATGGTTCTCGCTTTCAGAAGAAAGACCAGCGAGGCATCTATTTTTGGAACGATTTTGGGAATAAAGTGGTGACAAGACTCTCTAATTGGTTTAACCATCTTAATCTCTCCGATATGGAGACGGGATATAAGGTGTTTAGAACTGAAATCCTTAAAGGAATAAAGATCGAGAGCAATCGGTTTGGTTTCGAACCCGAGATTACAGCAAAGATCGCAAAATTAGGCTGCCGGATCCATGAAGTTCCTATATCCTATAAAGGAAGGGATTATTCCGAAGGGAAAAAGATTAACTGGAAGGATGGTCTTGCAGCCATTTATTGGATTTTGAAATTTAATCTCTTTCGATGATTAAGAACCTAAATTGAGCGATTCTTAGTATTATTTATAGATAACTTTTCTGGATTCCCGTTTTCACGGGAATGACATTTTCATTCATTGGGTGGCAGTCGTCATTCCTGCGGAAGTAGGAACCCAGTATCTTTGATTCAATTCATGAAGAAAAAGCGCTCAATTTAGGAAGAAGATAATTCGTAGGCGACCCGATCAACCTCTTCCCGGGTAGTGAGTCCCTGAAGAACCTTCAAAAGACCATCCTCTCGAAGAGATCTGAAACCAGCCGTTTCTCTGGCAACTTCCCGAATCTGATCCATTGAAGTCCTCTCAGAGATCAGACGTTTGATTCGGTCATTGATCACAAGAAGTTCAAAGATTCCAATTCTTCCTCGATATCCAGATCCCTTACAGAAGGTACAACCTTTTCCATGAGAGAAGGCAGGAGGTTTTTTTAGAGATTTAGCGAGGTCCCCGAGTTCCCTTAGAAGATCATCATCAGGGGGAGCGGGACTCTTACATTGAGGGCAGATGGTTCTGACCAGCCTCTGTGCCAGAATCCCTATTAAAGAAGAGGAGATAAGATAGGGTTCCACGCCAATATCTAAAAGACGAGTGATTGCTTCCGGAGCATTGTTGGTATGAAGGGTGCTGAAGACCAGGTGTCCGGTCAGTGCGGCCTGAATAGCAATTTCAGAGGTCTCCAGATCCCGGATTTCACCTACCATGATCACATCTGGGTCCTGGCGGAGGATCGATCGTAAACCCGTTGCAAAGGTGATTCCAGCCTTCGGGTTGACCTGTGTCTGCCGGATCAGTGAGAGACGATACTCCACAGGGTCTTCGATGGTAATGATGTTTTTATCGAGAGAATTAATCATATTCAGGGAAGCATAGAGGGTCGTGGTCTTTCCACTTCCAGTTGGACCGGTGACCAGAATCATTCCATTTGTCTTTCTGAGGAGTTGTTTGTATTGTTGAAGCATCTCTTCGGAGAACCCTAACTCTTCAAGAGTGAGAAGGGGACTTGTTTGATCAAGGAGTCTGAGGACCACATTTTCCCCATAGATGGTAGGAAAGGTTGAAACCCTGATCTCGAAACTCCGATTCTCCATTCGAACATTGAAGTTCCCATCCTGGGGAAGACGGGTCTCAGCAATATCCATCTCAGCCATAATCTTTATTCGTGAGGTAAGGGCAGGATGGATCGCTTTTGGAAGGGTAAGGATTTCGTAAAGAAAGCCATCAATTCGAAAACGGACCCTTAACGCCTTTTCATCAGGTTCGAAGTGGATATCGCTGGCCTGGTCTCGAATTGCCTGAATCATGATCAGATCGAACATCTGGGTTGCGGAGGCTCCTTCCACCGTCTCTCCTAACTCTCTCGCCTGCAGGTCGTAAGTTTTTCGATACTCCAACTCCTCCGGGGAGACTTCTCCTCTGCCTTTAAAAACGATCTGTTCCAGAGGGCGTTCCCGATTGGAACCCCCGTAATGCTGCTCGATGGCTCGTTTAATCTTCTTTTCCGTACTGATTGCAATCTCTACATCTATCTTTGTTCTGTTTCTGACCTCATCGAGGGCATGGATATTCAAAGGGTTATCCATCGCGATGGTCAGCGTATTTCCGATTTTAAATAAAGGAATCAAAGTATGTCGCCTGGCGATCTCTTCGGGAATAAGTTTCACTACTTCTTCGTCAAGGAGATAGGTATCCAGATCCACATAAGGAAGACTGTAATAATGAGCCAGGCATTGAACCACAACCTCCTCCTTTGCCACTCCCATCCGAATGAGAGTCTGGTCTAATCGTTCACCCTTCTGTCTGGCCTCCTGAATAGCCTTCTTGAGCTGTTCAGGGGTGATCAACCCCAGCTCGACGAAATATTCACCAAGACTCTTCTTCTCTTTCGACATTCCTCCTCCTCAAAAATCTATTTTTTCCCTAAAGTTCGGCTAAGATGTCTCCGAACTTTCAATGCCAGTTCAGGATAGGTTGAACCCGAAAGATTAATAAATGCCTGATAATGAGGGAGGGCGAGATCCGTCCTGCCCATCTCTTCATAGAGAAGTCCCAGGTGATAATGGGTCTCCCCATGAAAGGGGTCGAGAGAAAGTGCCTTTTGATAGGATTCCAGGGCCTTCTCCCACAGTCTCTCTCTCTTCCTTACGGTACCGAGATGAAGGAGAGACTCGAGGTGATGGGGATTCATCATTAAAATCTTTTGAAAGGATTCCTCTGCTTTTTTCAGGTCTCCCATTAAGAGATAGAGGAGGCCAAGATTACTCCATCCCTTCTCATATTGGGGGTTTACCTCGATTGCCTTCTGAAACCATTCGAGAGCTCCTTCCCTATTTCCTATCTCTTGATAAATGACTCCGAGATTATTGTAAGCTTCTGCATAGTTTGGATTCAGACTGATCGCCTTGCGATAGGCCTCGATCGCTTTTTCAACCTCTCCCTTACGATAACTGATCACCCCTAAATTGAATTGATGGATAGCCGCAGGGTCAGGGCTTCGGTGTTTCTCCTTCTCTTCTCTGATTTCTATCGTTTGTGGAAATTTTTGTGGTTCAGGGGATGAAAGAGGAATCGGCCCTTTATCCGGGGAGGATTGAATATCTGCTTCTTTTTCTTTCAAGAAAAGATTTTGAGGGGTGGAGGAGATTTGGGTAAGTTCATACTCTTCTCGAGGCTTAAGGGAAATTCGGATCTCTTCTTTTTTCTCTTGAGAAGACCCTGATTCAACTCTCGCGGGATGAGATTCTCCTTTTAAAGATTCGTCTCTTAAGGAGTCCTCAGAGGGAGGATAGAGCCGGTCAACCCATAATTCAAAACCAACCGGTTCGGCTTCCATTTTTGGGGGTGCGGAGCTGATGTTAGGACCAGGAGAAACGGGCTCTTTTTTGGGAAGAGAGACAGTCTCTTTTAAAAGAAAAGAGATGGTCAGCAGAGCGATAATCAAAATCCCAAATCCTAACCATTTTCTTTTTCTAAAAGATTGTTTCCTTATAGGAGAAGGATTAAAAAAAGGAATTTCTGAATTCTCCCGGGTTTGAATTTGTTGGGCCTTTTTAAGAGCATCCATGATCAGGCTCACGGGTGTTCTCCCTCCTTCACGCATTCGGTCTACTTTGAATTGTTCTTTTACCAAAGAAAAGGAGATCCCTGAGTGAAAAAGAACGATAAGAGTCACCGTTTAACTCCTTTTCTGCCTTTATCACAATCTCCCGTTCGATATGAAAGGTCCCCTCTACGAAACCACCCATCAACGAGCGATCACAGAGGAGATTGATGAGTCGAGGAGTCCCTTGAGAAAAACGGTAAATCTCAGCGATGGCTGAGGGGGAGAAGGTGATTTGACCTCGAGACCCAGCCACAGCCAGCCGTTGATAGATATAGCACTCTGTTTCTTTCAGGGTGAGAGGAGATAGGCGGCAGCGGATAGCAATCCTTTGATCGAGCTGTTTGAGCTCTGAAGAGCGAAGTTTTACTTCCAATTCGGGTTGGCCTAAAAGAATGATCTGAATCATCTTTTCTTTTTCAGTTTCGAGATTGGAAAGCATTCGGATCTGTTCGAGAACAGGGGTCGAGAGATTCTGGGCTTCGTCAATGATCAGCACAGCATTCTCTCCCCGTGAGAGAAATTGAATGAGGAGTTCATTTAAGGCGTCGATCAGCTCTTTTCTTGTTCGTCTTTTGGGGGGATCGCCAAAATCGAGAAGAATCGATTTGAGAAGGTCTTTTTCAGTGAGGAAAGAATTAAATATTACCGCTGTCCTCACCTGTCCATCTAACCTTCTTAAGACAGCCCGGCAGAGGGTGGTCTTTCCCGTTCCGATCTTCCCAGTAATCACCATAAACCCCTCTCTCTCACGAATTCCATAGAGAAGATACTCCATAGCCTTCCGGTGAGTCTCACCAAGAAAGAAAAACTGAGGATCCGGAGTCAGGGAAAAAGGCTTTTCTTTCAGTCCATAAAATTCGAGATACATATTAATTTAATCCGTTCCGAAATTCGAAAGAATTTTATTTTTTGGAAATCTCTTCCACTTTTTTACCAACCTGAAGGGTTGGGGTGATCATAATGACCAGTTCTGAGTTTCTTTTCTTTTGGGCTTTATATCGAAAAAGACCGCCCAGAATTGGAATCGATTGAAGCCCTGGCACTCCGATGTAAGAATCTTCTTTCTTTTCCTGCATCAATCCAGCAATAATGATCGTCTGGCCCTCCTTTACCCTTACCGTTGTATCCGTTTCCCTTACACTTAATAAGGGGAAGGTGGTTTTCCCATCCGGAGTGACCTTCTCTCCAGTTTTTTCGGTAATACTGGGATGGATGTTCATGATAATGGTCCCATCTTCTGCGATTTGTGGAGTGACATCCAGAATGATTCCTACATCGATCGTCATGGGCTGAATAATCTGGGTAACGGTGGTCTGGGTGGCTACGGCCCCGGTGATAAAGAAGACATCCTGATTTCCAACCCGAATAATTGCCTTTTGATTATTTAAAGTTGAGATGGTCGGACTCGAAAGAACTCTTACATCCCCAAACTCTGAAATGGCTTGCATAATGTCTGAAAGAGCGATCTCTGTTCCTCCAGCCCCAATAGTTAGAATTCCTCCGAAGGGTTTGATTTTGAAGATCCCTGGAGTATCAATCGTCGTTCCAGAGGTAGAATCGGAAACGAGATATCCCCCCGATCCCCCAGGATACCCGGTGGTGCCAGCCCTGTTCGTCAATCCCCAGGCAAGATTGATGGACCGGGGAAGCCCCTCGATGACCTTCCAGTTGATTCCCTCTTTATGCTCATCCGATAAGATGACCTCAAGGATTTTGGCCTGGATCGTGACCAATCGATGAGAACTTCCTTCAATGGCTTCGAGATAGGTGGCGATCCGATTTAAATTGTCAGGATAGTCGGACACCATAATCATTCCGGTCGATTTATTGATGATCAACTTCTTCCCGGATTTATCCACGCGGGTGTAAGATGAAGAGCCAGTCTCAGAACTCGTTTCTTTTTCCTGAATCTCAGAAGGCCCAAAGATAATCGCCTCAAGACCCTTTCGAATCTCCTTCCAGAGGTCCATCTCATCGACACTGATAAGGTCACTATAACCTGTTCGGGAACCAGTAGGGGTTGTCGAAACGGTTTGACCGACAGTTGCTGCTGTTTGAAGGCCTCCTCCCGTGCTTGCATAGATTTCTCTTTTTCCACTCCGTCTGGTAGCAATATAGTTGAGGGTGAAGAGTCGAGTCTCCATCTGAGGTTTCAGGATATGGATGAATTTTTCTTCGATTCGATAAGTCCAGCCCAAAGGGGTGAGAATCGCCTCAAGGGCCTCTCTTAATGTGACTCGTTTTAAATCTATGGTAACCTTTCCGGAAAGTTCCGGGTTAATGACCATGTTATATTCAGTCTCTTTGGAAAAGGCTAAGAGGATATCACGAACATCCGTATCCCGGGCAGATAGGGAGTAGAGTTTTTCAGGAATCTTCTTTTCTTCCTCTTTTTTGGGGATGATCAGCTCTACCAGTTTCTCCTCAGGAGGGGCTTCAACTTTTTTAGGGGTTTCAAGCTGGGATGGGAGTTTCAGCCGCTCTTTGGTTGGGGTGGTAGCACAGCCCATGGCAAGGGCTAGGGAACACATCAAAATAGCAAAGGGTTTCCTCTTCATTTTCTTCCTCCTCTTCCCTGCTCTCCCATTTCTTATTGGGAGAGTAAGGATGATGGTTCTTCAACCTTTAATTTTACCGGACTCTGCTCTAATCGGAGAGTCCTGGTCTTTCCTTCTTTGATAAGGATTACCCCATCCGATCGAATTTCTAAGACTTTCTCTCCCCCGATGAAGTCTCCTTCTTGAACGATGGTTTGGCCAATCGTAGCGAGACGGATCGAATCGGAGATCAAGAGGGCTTTAAGTTTCAAGGGGTTCTCTGCAGGTAAGGTCTCTTCAGAAGGAACCTCTTTCTTAATAGATGGGGTCGGAGTTGACCTAACCTCCCGGGGAGTCTCTCCCTGAGAACGAGGACGAACTCCCGAAGGGAGAGCAAAGGGGTCTCTCCTTATACTTTCTTTCGAGAGAATTTTACCACGAGTTTGAGAGAGAGCTTCTTTGTTTCCTTTCAAAAAGAGGAGATTCATTCCGATTAACAAATAAATCATTCCCCATTTAAAGAAGGCTTTCATTCTTTCTCCTTTTCAGTCACTAATACCTTGATGACCATCTTTACTTTTAGAAGAGGATGGGCGTTCTCTTGCCTTTCCACCTGAAGGCTCTTAAGCTGGACCAGAAAAGGAAGCTCCTTCATGCCATTGAGATAATTTACCAGTTTAGAAAAGGTGGACAGAAAAACCATCTCGATTTTCACTTTTCGATAAGGAGAGGATGCCTCCTCCTTTTTATCCTCTGGAGGAGGGTTTTCTTCGGAAGGGGTAATCGAGATCATCTTCATTTGAGAAGAATCGGTCTCTCGAGCGAGATGCCTTAGAAATGTCTTAAATTCTTCTCCTCGAAGGACCTTCTCCCCCAGAGTCTTCCTTTCCCTCTCCAGTTGTTCAACTTCTCGTTGGACCTCCTTGAGCCCTTTATGATATAGATGAAGTTCGTTGATCTGAGCCTCGATGGACTTCATCTCTTCACGGAGGGCAGAAATCTTTCGGCTCCTCTGGAAGTAATAGAGCCGATCAAATAAGAGGAAAGAGATGGCTATGCAGGCAAATACCAGAAGGACCTTTTCTCGGCTTTTCAGTTTCATTTTATAGAGGTTCCTCCCTTTTTAAGAATGGTATGGGAAAACTCACACAGGATTTCAAAGGTGGAGGCCTTTTGATAAAACGTCTTATCTTCCTGTGCCGCGATCAGTTGAACACGGCTAAAAAGATTGGACCGTTCAAGAGATTCGATCAATTGGGCTAAAGCCGATAGCGTTTGAAGGTCATTCCCGAAGACGAAACCAGCGAGATGAAGGAATGAAGGAGACCTCTTGGGAGAGTCCTTTTCATCGGGTCCAGTGTTTGTCTGGATTTCTAAGAGAGTCAGGGTCATATGGTTTGGAATCACCTCGCTGAGTTCCTTTAACACCTCCTGGTAAGGGAGAGAGGCGGCTGACAAAGAAGAAAAGAAACCTCGTTCTTCCTTCATCTTGGCTTCCTTCTGTTTAAAAAGGAGAAAGGTAGACTTGATGGATTCGAGATCTTTCACCTTTTCGATCTTCTCTTTTTTCTCTTGCTCGAGTTGGCTCAATTCCACCTCTGAACGCCAGGCCAGGGTAAGAAAGAACAGTGCAGCCACCGAAGCGGCAATCAAGGGTATCCTCTTTGCCCACTGGGTTTTTGAGAAGAAGGGTTCCTTAACCGATAAAAATTCAATGTGAATGGGTTCTTTAAAGATACTTCCAATGGCGGATCCGAAACTTGCTCCTGAAGAGAGAATAGCTGGGTTTACTTTTTGTGGATCGTAAAAGAGTGCCTCGAGGGGATTAAATATTTCAACTTTCATTCGAAGTTCTTCCTCGAAATAAGGGATGATATTCTTGAGATGTGCCCCTCCACCAGAAAGGATAATTTTGTCGACCTTTTCAACGATGAACTGATTTCGAAAAAACTCAATGGAACGGCCAACTTCTGCAGCCATTCGTTCGAATACCGGCCTCATCACAAAAGATTCCCTAACAGTGGTCCGGGATTCCACGGGGGCCGTTTTTAAGGAAATTCCAATCTCCTTTTTAATCTTTTCTCCCTGTTCAAAAGTCAATGCAGGGATTTCATGAAGGAGGGTCTGGGTAATATCCTGTCCTCCAGGAGTGATTTCTCGGTGGAATACTAAGGTTCCTCCTTCAAAGAGATAGAGATTCGTTTTTTCGGCTCCGAGGTCGACCACTCCGACTACCTCTTCTTTCTTCAGGCGATCCAGGCTCAGCAGTGCATTCCAGAGGGAGATCGGGCTGACCTCAACATGAGTTGGCTGAAGCCCTGCCTCCTTTAAAATTTGAAGGGCCTGGGTAATTTTTTCCTTAGGACAGGCAACAGTTAAGATCTCGGCCTTTTTTACACCCTCCTCCATAAATTCCCTGAGGATGTAGAAAGCCAACTGAATTGTCTCCAGGGAATAGGGAAGTTGCCCTTTTATCTCCCAGGGGATAGCCTCTTTGAGTTCTTCTTTTGGGATTGAAGGGAGAGTGATCCGGCGGATAGAGATTCCAGATCCGGAGAAAGTGAGGTGGACTTTCTTTGCCTTAAGCCCCATTTCATCCATAAGGTTTCTTATGAGTTGAGCAATGGCCGAAGTATCTCTTCGATCAATTTGAGAAGGGATCTCCTTAATCCCTAAACCTCCGAGGAAAAGGCCTCTCGGACTCTTTTTTAATACCGCTAATTTTACCGTTTGAAACCCGATATCTAACCCTATAGTTTCTTTCATTTTCCCCCCATAGTGGGAAAGGGAAGATTAACAACCTTGAAATCCGTCTCCCTCCGAATCCAGAGGGATAATATACTCCCTTTCCGTTAAATCAAAGAAAGCGATTTCTAACCTACGGAGATTGTTAATAATTCTCGAAAAGGTGATGGAAACTGAAATAGATTGTCCAGACTGAATAGCATAAGGGATTGGAGGAATGTTGAAGGAACGTTTTCCGCCCCCATCGGGATAATTTCCAATAAACTTCAATGTCCCGCCCAAAGAAAGAGTGGAAATATTCCCGGAAGGGGGACTCTGGGTCCAGCTCGCTCGAAAGGCATTTAATGAGATGATTGAAGAACTCACATTTTTGATATAAAAATTCACGACAGTAACCGGATGTTTTCCGATGATAGAGGTTGTTTGACAGGGAGGAGGCCGATCAGGATCAAGGATAAGAGAGCCGGAGCGAACAAATTGAGTAAAGTTTGAAATAATCACTTGTCTCTGTCCCATATTTTGAACTTCTCCCCTGGAGGTGAGTCGGTCTGTCGAAGGATCGTAAATTAAAGTAAATCTTCCATTTCCTAAATTTCGAGATAAACCATTAAGATTGGCCAATTGAGTGGTTGTCGTCCAGCCCTGATCCGAGGCAAAACGCACAGCGAATTCTACCCCTGATTGGGCAATGAAGTAGCTCTGTGCGGAGAAGATGGGAAAGATAACCGATTTATGTTTCGACGAAATGAGATAGGAGAGGAGGTACCCGATCGCCACCATTAAGAGCATGGCTACCACCAGAAAGAGAATAGAAATCCCCCTCGAGTTTTTAAAAGGATTTTGATAATCCAAGGGGTGCAAGAGACATAAAGAACTCAACTGCTCATTCCCTCCTGCCAGTTATTAAAAAAGTTTTTATAAGTTGGGCTCACGGGAAGATTCTTAGGATAGACTTTTGTCTGAAGGAGAACATTTTCCCCTGTCTGTAAGGAAAGGGAAATGGATAAGGTAATCTCGTCGTTCCCGGAAGCCTCGCGAGTCACCCGAAAAGAGGAGATATTGGAAGCCAGGGGACTGATGACCGGAGGAGAGGTTTTGACCTTCTCCAGGGTCGTTCCATTCAATCTGAAAGAGATTGTCTCGCCCCCGGTGTCTCCAAACGTCGCATGACTCCTTTGAAAAGTGATCATATTCCCAGATGTTCCTGAAGCAGGGAAAAGGATCTGTTGGGCGTCTCGAATATCCCGACACATCTTCTCCAGGGCGAGTCTTGCTTCATCCCAAAGATTCTTCTGATTGACCATCATTGTATAGGTTTTTATACTGCTCACCAAAAAATAGAGAGTAATCGAGGAGATGATCGAAAGAATCACAATCACAATGACGACCTCGATGAAGGTAAATCCTCGTTCCCCTGAATCCTTGAATTCTCGGACCCTTAAATCCATGTATCTATTCATTTAAGGAAACCTCGTGACGAGGGAATAAATTTCATAAGTATGGTTCTCCGGGCTCCGGACCCTTACCAGAATTCTTTTATATCCTAAATCCGTGAAGGAAGGGTTGAACTGGTGATCCACCCAGGCAATTTCCCACTGCCACTGATACCCCTCGTGTCCTGGAATAGAGGAGTAGGGGGTTAATGCCACAGGGTTTAGAGCCGGATGGGTATAATTAAATTTCATCAATTCTTCCATCCTCTGTTGGGCTAAGTAGACAGCCCTTACCACCATCTCTGGTTTTCCACTTCCCTTCACAGCGGTGACAAAGGGAATGAAAATAGCCGGTAAAATAATTCCAGCCATCGTGATTAAAATAATCATTTCAATTAATGTGAATCCCTGAGCTCTGATTTTGGATTTCAGAAATCGGTTTTTAAGAGGATCGGAGATTCTCATTGAATCATCACCTTCCCGGTATATCTTGCGATATGAATAGTTCGACTCTCACCCCCTCCTGAAATGGAGATTGAGCCTCCTCCTCCCGCTACAGGTTCTCCTAAGGAGTTGAATGTTAAAATAAGATTGCTATTCACTGTGATTCCCCGGGGCAACTGGCCTGAAGGGTCCAGATTTTCAGAGGGATTGAAATGATATGTCGAAGATCCTGAGTTGAAGATGATACTCTTTGAGCGGCCGGTAGACATGGCGCATTCCTGGGCGTATCGAATATCAGAGGCAATCATATAGGCGGCTCCATCGACGGAGATTTTTGGGGAAAGATCGATCCCTACTTTTGGGATAGCCACAGCAGCCAAGACTCCGAGGGTAAGAATGACAAGGAGGATTTCAATAAAGGTGAAACCCGAAGGGTTCAAGGGTTTGAAGGTCAGGGGGATTGAGTAGTTGGTTTTATGAGACTTTACTCGATTCCTTGGCCCCTTGAATCCTTGAATCCTATATCTGTGTTCCTTAAAAAATTTTAAATGATTAGCCATGTAAATATTCCTTACTTTCATAGAGTTATTTAAAGAGTTGAGCCATGTTCCACCATGGGAGAAAAACAGCCAGGGCCAGAAAAAGGACAGCCACTCCCAAAACCAGGGTAAGGGCAGGCTCAATATAGGTAGAAAGTTTTTTGATGGTATTCTCGACCTCGGTATCGTAATAATCGGTAATTCTGAGAAACATCTCATCCAGGGTTCCGGAGGATTCCCCTACGGAGACCATCTGGAGCACCAGAGGGGTAAACCGCTTGGTTTCTTTTAAGGCCTCCGTGAAGCTCCATCCCTCTCTCACTTTTTGTTGAACCATGGAAATGGATTCTTCGATCAGAGTATCTCCAACCGTGGGAGAGGTAATCTCAAGGCTCTGGAGAATAGGGATTCCGCTTTTGTATAGCATGACAAAGGTATAGGCGAATTTCGAGAGGGCAATCTTCTGAAACAGGGAGCCAAACAATGGGATCCGGATCCTCATCCGGTGCCATAGAGTTCTCCCGGATTTCGTTCGAAGATAGGATCTCAATAAAAGAGGGATTCCAAAGAAAAAGAAAAGAACGATAAACCAGTAGTTTTGAAAGATCGTATTCGCCTGAATCATCATTCGTGTCGGGAGGGGACGGGGGGTTTTAAACTGTTCGAAGGTTAAGGCGAATCTTGGAATGACGAAGGAAATCAGGATCCCAAAGGCGATGAGGAGGGCAAGAATGACGATTTTTGGATATCGCGTAGCCTCTTTGATCTTCTGACGGGTCTTGAGCTCTCTCTCGGCAAGGATGATGAATCGCTCGAGGGATTCTGCCAATCGACCTGAGGTCTCACCGGCTCGAATCATATTGATATAGATTTCGGAAAACACCTGAGGATATCTGGATAAAGCCCCATGGAGGGAGCTTCCACCTTGGATTTCTCGACACACCCCTTCGATTACCTTTTTAAACGAAGGATTTTCGGCCTGTTCCTTTAGACTTTCTAAACCTGTAAGAAGGGGAAGGCCGGCCTTATAAAGGGTTAAAAGCTGCTGACTAAAGAGGATGAGATCCTCGAGTTTAATTTTTTTAAGTCTGCCATGAAATTCAGAGAGGCTTAGAATTTCTCCTTTTACTTCCTCGATCGCGACAGGGAGGTATCCCAATTGGTGGAGCTGGTCTCCTGCGACCTGCGGGCTGGGGGCTTCGACCCTTCCCTCCACCAATTCTCCTTTTCGATTTCGGCATCGATATTGAAACATTGGCATCGGTCTACCCTATGGCTTAATGTTTTTGGTTAAATACTCCTTCACTTTTTTCACGAGGTCTTCCATCTCAAAGGGTTTAGTGATATATTCGTCTGCTCCTGTTTCCTGTCCGATGGTTCTATCCTTTTCCTGAGTCTTAGCTGTAAGCATCAGGATCGGAATATGTTTATATCGAGCATCAAATTTCAATAAACGGCAGACCTTATAGCCATCCATTTTTGGGAGCATCACATCAAGAAGGATTAAGTCGGGCTGATTGTTTCGCGCCATATGAAGCGCCTCTTCTCCGTTATAAGAGGTGAGGACTTCGTATCCCTCCAGTTCAAGGGTGAAACGAATCGTTTCCACCAGATCCATTTCGTCATCAACGACCAAAATTCTCTTTTTCCTCATGTTTCTTCCTTTAACCGTTCTTTGGCTTTGCGAAACAGTTCACGTTTCGAAAGAGCTTCTTGAGGATATGTCGCCATTCCTACCCTGATGCCGAGAGGTTTCCCCTGGTAACTCAAAGGGGTTTTCTTAAAATCCTCTTCGATCCGCTGACAAATAATCTGGGCTCCTTGTGGATCTGCTTCACAGAGAGCTACCAACACTTTTTCATTCTCTTTTCTAAAGAGGATGTCCCCTTTTCGACAAAGGGAATGTTTGATTTTCTCCTCTAATAGAGTCAGGGTCTTTTCGTCGATTTCTCCCAGGATTTTAATCAGCAGGAGGGTGAGGGGTGTTTGATTTTCAAGGGCCCGATGAAATTCCCGATCAAGGATCCTCCGGAAAGAAAGATCTCTTCGTTCTCCTTTTGAGAAGGGGAGGGTGAAGGTAAAGGTACTTCCTTTTCCTACCCCACTTTCGACCCAGATCTTTCCCTGATGGGCCTCTACAAGTCCTCTGGTGATCGCTAAACCCAGGCCTGTTCCTCCCACAGACCGATGAAGGGAATCATCGACCTGATGAAATTTATCAAAGATCTTATCGAGATGCTCCGAAGGAATTCCAATCCCGTTGTCCTCTACAGAAATAGCCACCTTTTTAGGGTGTTCAGGATTCTTCTCTCCGGAAAGGACCTGAGCCCTTAAGCGAATCATCCCTCCCTCAGGAGTAAATTTAATTGCATTTCCAATAAGATTGACGAGAATCTGTTCAACCTTTTCTTTATCTGCATAGACCGAGGGTGGATCTTCAGGAAGATCGATTTCGATCCGGATCGATTTCGCCTCTGCCTGAGGTTGTAACGAGGTCACCACCGTTTCAAAAAGAGGTTTAATCGGAAGGGATTCAAATTTCATTGAGATTCGTCCGGATTCAATTCGAGAAAGATCGAGGAGATCATTGATGATATTGATTAAGCGATTGATATTTCGATCAGCTATGGCAAGAAATTTTGTCTGATGTTCGTTGATCTCGCCTGTTTTCCCTTGAAGAATCAACTGGATGGCATTTTTGATGGCAGCCAGCGGGGTTCTCAATTCATGGGAAGCGATTGAGATGAATTCTGATTTCATTGCATCGATTCTTCGCAGTTCCTGGTTGGCCTTTTCCAGTTGATCGGCAAAATCTTTGAGTCGCATGAATCGCTGTTTCTCTTCCAGAACTTTCTTAATCCGCACGATCGTCTCATCCAGATTGAGAGGTTTGAGAAGATAATCACTCGCTCCTTGTTTCATAGCCTCCACTGCTGAGTCCACGGTCCCGTGGCCGGTCATTAACACCGTTAGGACCTCAGGTTTGTCTTTAGCGATTTCTGAGATTAATTGGAGTCCATCCAATCCAGGCATTTTGAGGTCTGTAAGGACGAGGTCGTATCTCCCTTCTTTTACTTTCTTCAAGCCCTCCTCACCATTTTCGGCCACATCCACTCGAAATCCTCCAAATCGCGTGAGGGCTTTAAAGAGAAAGTCTCTGATTTCCTTCTCATCATCTACGACCAGAATCCTACCTTCCATTACCCTTTCCCTCTGATAAGGAGTTTTCCTTTCCTGAGAGCCATCGATCCAGGGCCTCTTTTTTAAATCTCCAGCTCCCGCCCACTTTTCGTCCGGGGATCTCCCCATTTTTAGCCAGGCGGTAGATGGTTCGTACATGGACACAGAGATACTGGGCCGCTTCTCGAGGAGTTAGAATCTCTTTAACGAGCATTTCGGATTTTGAAGGTTGGGATGGTGAATATTTCATTTTTAACTCTCCTTAACCCTTTAAATTTGGAATCAGTCGGTCTCGATCGAGCACCTCACGGACCTTTCGAGCGATGGCATCAGGATTAAAAGGTTTTTGAAGAAACTCTACTCCTTCGATGAGAACTCCGTGATGGACAATTGCATTACTGGTATAGCCAGAAATGAAAAGGGTCTTTAATCCAGAAAAGGACTCTTTTAAACGATCTGCCAGTTGTTTCCCGCTCATCGAAGGCATCACCACGTCCGTCAGCAGGAGATCGATTTTCCTCTCCGGGTGTTCTCTGGAGATTCTGAGGGCCTCTTCTCCATTTGGGGCTGAGAAGACCTGGTATCCTCGATCTTTAAGGATCCGGACAATCAATTCTCGAAGGGCTGACTCATCCTCGACGACCAGAATAGTTTCGTTTCCTCGAAGGGGCAAAGAGAAATCGTTTCTTAACGAATAGGGATCCTCTTTTTCTTCCACCCTTGGAAGATAGATTTTAAATGTCGTCCCCTGACCCAATTCACTATAGACATAGATATACCCGCCACTTTGTTTTACGATTCCATAGACGGTGGATAATCCCAATCCTGTCCCCTTTTCTTTGGTGGTGAAGAAAGGTTCGAAAATATGCTCCTGAACCTCAGGGCTCATTCCCATTCCATTATCACTTAAGGCAAGCATGACATAGGAGCCCGGGGTCATTTCAAGATGGGTGTGAAGAGACATTTCGTGAAGTTCAATGTTCGAGGTTTCAATAGTCAGTTTTCCACCTGAGGGCATCGCCTCTCTCGCATTGATTGCTAAGTTCAGGATGACCTGTTCGATCTGCCCCGGATCGATTTTTACCTTGCCGAGATCCGGGGAGAGATGATAGATCAATTCAATGTCTTCCCCGAGAACACGATAAAGCATCTTATTTAAGTCTTGAATCAGTTGGTTCAGATTTAAGACTTTGGGCTCCAGGATTTGACGTCGGCTGAAGGCCAGGAGTTGACGGGTCAGATTTGAAGCCCGCTCCGTCGCCTTTAGAATCTCTTCGAGATTGCCTTTCAAGGGGGTGGGTTCTTTTAATTCAAGGAGGGAGAGTTGGCCGTATCCTTTAATAATGGTCAAAAGATTATTAAAATCATGAGCTACCCCTCCTGCAAGTCTCCCAATGGCTTCCATCTTCTGAAGTTGACGAATCTGGTTTTCGCTTTCTCGAAGGGCCTCCTCGGTGCGTTTAAGTTCTGTCACATCCTCGCAGGCCATGAGAAATTCACCCGTAGCTAAACGAACAGTGATAAAATTAATAATCTTTTCTGTTCCGTCCTTACATTTCGCTTTAAATATCCTTGGTCTTTTTTCTCCAATCTTGGAATCTGAAAAATCTTCAAGCCAGGTGGCAATAACTTGATGTCGATACTCCTCGTCAGGATAGGCTTTTCTAAACCAGGTCTTTCCATCAGGAACATCCTGGAGATCGTATCCGAATAATTCCTTAAATTTGGAATTGAGGTATTGAAATCTTCCTTCCCGATCAATCATTACCATCCCAAAAGGGGCATGGTCTGATAGCGCTCGAAATCTTTCCCTTTCAGCTTTTATCGTTTCTTCCGCTTCTTTCCTTTCCGTGACATCTCGAGCGATTCCCCTGAAGCCGATAGGTTGCCCTTTTTCATCCTTCATCAAGGTTATGGAGACTTCCCCTGTTCTTCGAGAACCATCTTTTCGAATGACTTCCCAATCGAAGGCCCTGGCTGGTTCTCCTGTCCGATAAACCTTATTGAAAGCCTGGTAGAGTTTTTTGGCATTCTCCTCATCGGTGTACTGTCGATCATTCATTCCCATCAATTCATCCCTTGAATAACCTAACATCCGGCATATCGAGTCGTTAAAGAAGGTAAAGTTTCCTGCCAGATCAACCTCAAAATAGCCGTCTTCAATATTTTCAAGAATGGAACGGTAACGTTCTTCACTTTCCTTCAGCCTCTTTTCGATCTCTTCTCTCCTTGCTCTTTCTATCTGAAGTTGAATCTTATATTTTTCAATTTCAGAACGATCTTCTTTCGAGCGGTAAGGATCTACTCTCCTCTTTCCTTTCAGGTTTTTCATTTCATTATTTTTCCTTTGAGCTTAAAATGATCCAAATTGTCCCAAATTACCTAAATAAGCAAATTCTATTCCAAAATAGACTGAGATTTTCTAAATTTTCTTTTATTTTCTTAAGCCATTAGGATTTATGAAGAATTTTTTTAAAAATGTGGGGGAGTCAGGGAGAAATGATGAGGTCTAAATGGTATAATAGTGGAACAAATTTTGAAAAATTTACCCAATTCGTGACAGAATTGAACGATCTTTTCTCTTTTAGGCTTTAACGCCAGGAAGTTTCTCTGCTTTTAAGATATCAATATTTATGTTTTTTGGCTGACTGCCTTGATGGCCTGAATAATCTGGAGATATCCCGTGCATCGACAGATATTCCCGGCAATTCCGTTTCGAATCTCCTCCTCCGTAGGGTGAGGGTTCTCATCGAGGAGAGCCTTTGCAGAAAGGATCATCCCAGGTGTACAGAATCCGCACTGGATTGCCCCATGTTCAATAAAGGCCTTCTGAATCGGATGGAGATTTCCCCGGCTGTTCATCAAACCTTCAATGGTTGTGACGTTTCTCCCCTCAACCTCAAGGGCAGGGTAGATACAGGAGTTGACGCTCTTTCCATCCAGAAGGACGGTACAGGCTCCACATTCCCCCATCCCACATCCTTCTTTTGTCCCCGTCATCTCCAGTCTGTCTCTTAATACCTGTAAAAGAGTTAGATGGGGCTCAATTTCCATCTCCACAGGTTCTCCATTCAGGATAAAATGCAATATTTTTTTCATAATAGGAACTCCTTTAGTTTAATCAACTCTAAAGAGTTGAATGAACCTCCCCCCTACCAGAGCCTTACCGGAAAGATCGTTTCTTCCGGTCTCAATACCCTCTCGATACAACGCATAGCCATCCGCTTTACCAATACCCGAACCATCTCTCTCCGATACCATGCCTCACCTCGTATCGTATCTCTGGGCCTTGCCTCCTGGGCTGCCATCTCAGCCACCTCTGCCAGGAGTTCGTCACTGATCTTCTTCCCTCGCATTAGATTTTCAGCCTTAGTCGCCCTCATCGGAGTAGGGGCAGCGACCCCGAGGGCAATTCGAACTTCTTTGCAGATCAGCTCTTCTTCTTCAAGGGCATGAAGCACCATGGAGATGGGTGAGGAGGTACAGAGCAAGTCTGAACAGGTAACTGTCGAGCGATCCAGGGAGATAAGGACAGCTACCCCGAGGATGGGAAGGTCCAGAGCCTTCCGCCTCTGATGCTTCCAGTAAGCAGATCCTGTATGAGGAAGAGGTTTGGGAATGAAGATCTCAGTAAGTATCTCTCCATCCTCTATAACTGTTTCTCCAGGGCCTAAAAAGACCTGGTCGAGAGGAAGGGACCTCTCCCCCTGTAAACTCTTCAGTTTTACCTGTGCTCCCAGCACCAGAAGGGGCGGGACTGTATCGGCCGATGGAGCAGCCGTGCAGATATTGCCTCCAATGGTTCCTACGTTTCTGATTTGAATCGAACCAAGAACATCCACAGCATCCGAAAGGGCAGAGAATTCCTTACGAATGAGATCCGATTTCTCGATCATCCGATGAGTGACCAGAGGCCCTATCCTCAGATTCCCGTTATAATGGATCTGTTTTAATTCCTGAATTTCCTGAAGTGAGATAAGCACTTCAGGGGCTATCTTCTTCTGTTTGATCATCACAATGATATCTGTCCCACCTGCGATGAGTTTCGCCCTTTTTTTGTATTGATTCAAAAGGGTTAAAGCTTCATCAAGGCTTTTTGGCCTTAAATAGTCAAATTTTTTCATAGGAACCTCCCGTAAATCAACACCAATAAGTTTGTTCATCTCACCAAACGGGGTAAGAAAAGAGCAATTTCTGGTATCAGAATCATAATCGCCATAGTGACACAGTATGCCGGGATGAACCATAGGACCCCTTTGAAGACCGTAGAGAGAGGGATATCCTCTGCCATTCCAGAGACGACATAGGCACAGATTCCTACCGGAGGGGTTACTGCTCCCATGGTGGTTACCACGGTAAGAATACAGCCAAACCAAATGGGGTCATAGCCTAACTTTATCGCGATCGGGAAAAAGATAGGAATCGAGATAAGAAGAAAACCCAGGGCATCCATGACCATTCCTGCAATCCCATAAATCACCAGGATGGCAATCATCACCATATAGGGCTCGACCTGAAGATTCGAGACCAGTTCGACTGCCTGAAATGGAAGTCTGCTGATGGTAAGGAACCGGCCAAAGATGACTGCTCCCCATACGATCACAATGACCATGCAGGTTACTTTAAGAGCATCGATGATGGCTGAGACGAACCCTTTCCATGAAAGCCTTCTTCTAAAAACAACAGCGATGAGGAGGGCAAAGAAGGTTCCGGCAGCCCCTGCCTCGGTGGGAGTGTAAGCTCCGGTGTATAGTCCTCCCATCACGAGACCAAAGAGGATTATCATCTCGGCCATTCCAGGGATTGCTTTAATTTTATCTCTCAGCCGAACACGGGGTCCTCCGGGTCCCCACTCTGGATATCTTCGGCAAAGAAGATAGATAGTCAGAATAAAAAGCAGAGCCAACAGGATTCCAGGAAGAGTGGACCCCCAGAAGAGTTTTCCGATAGACTGTCCGGTTTGAATCCCGTAGACGATAAGAACGACGCTGGGCGGGATTACGACCCCAAGGGTTGAACCACAGGCAATGGAGCCAGTGGAAAGGGCTTTATTATAATTATATTTTTTCATCTCGGGAAGGGCTACGGTGGTCATAGTAGCTGCTGTTGCATTATTCGAGCCACAGATGGCTGCAAACCCGGCACAGGCCATGATGGTTGCCATGGCAATTCCACCTCGAGTCCGGCCAAACCATTTATAGGCGGTTTCATAGAGATTTTTATTGACCCCGGAATGGAAACAGATGGTTCCCATTAAGATAAAAAGCGGGATGACGGTTAAACTATAAGAGGAGAAGTTGGCCCATGTATCCGTTCCAATCATGGAGAGGGCAGAATTTAAGCCAGTCACATACCATAATCCACAGAAGCCGACCAGTGCCATGGAGAATCCCACCGGCATCTGGAGGACAATCATCACAAGAAGAAGGAGAAGGATTCCAATCAAACCGATCATCTATTTTTTTTCTTTTATTTGTTTCACAGAATTAAGAAAATCAATCGCCAGGACAAAGGCTAAAAGAAAACAACAGACTGCTACAATATACACAAAAGGATGATAGATGATTCTTAGAGTTTCAGAGGTCTCTCCCCTTCGCCAGATGAGGGTGGCATATTTGGCCGTCTGCCAGCCAACGAGAATGAAAAAGACAAAACATAGGAGAGAACTGATCACGTTCATAATTCGAGAGGTCCTTTTCGAGTACCGGGTTGCCAGGATATCGACCGAAATATGGCTTCGAGAGAGCTGCGCAAAGCCTAATGGAAGAGCGACAGAAAGGGCTCCGAAGAATCCGACCAACTCGTAGGCTCCTGTAAGCGGGGTTCCCAGAGGTCGCATCAACATATTGAGGCAGGCGATTCCTGTTAAGGTGAGGAGAGCAATTCCTCCAATCCAGCAGAACCACCTACTTAAATTCTGAGCAAATCTCTCGAGAAGGGAGTCCATTATGAATTAGAAGATTAGAGGATTGAAAAAAAGAAGGGGGAACCTGATACCCCCTTCTTTTTTAAATGGGTTTTTATCAATCTCGATACTCTTTGGAGTATTTTTCTTTAAGCCTCAATACATCTTCAAGGATGGCTTTGCCGGGAAGACCTTTGGCTTCCACATCCTTGATATATTTTTCAGTCATTGGTTTGAGAACTGAATACCATCGGTCAATCTCTTTGGGGGAGAGTTCGTAAACCTGAACGTTGTAGGTTTTCTTAGACCATTCCATAGCTTCTTTTACATGATTATCCACATATTGTCCTGTCCAAAGGGCCTGTTCTCGGCTGAGATCGTCAATCACTTTCTTTACATCCGCCGGAAGAGATTCCCACTTGGCTTTATTCATCACCACTGCAAAAGAGACGACAAAGAGGTTGACATTGGCTGTGACATGACGACAGTATTCGGCATATTTAAAGTCTTTCATCACCTCCAAGGAGGACACATTCCCTTTAATGACCCCTTTCTGAAGGGCTTCCGGGACATCCGATTGAGGCATTCCTACGGCGGCAGCTCCCAGCATTCCAATGATCTTGGCTCCTGTTCCTGAGGCTCTCAATTCATACCCTTTGAGATCCTCTAAACTCAGGATGGGTTTCATGGACATAATATTTGCAGGAGGGCAGGTAAACATCGTGATCACTTTAAATCTCTCGAGTTCCTTCGGCTTATATTTATTCACAATATCAAGAAGGGTAAGGCTGGCCACCTTTGCATTTGGCCACGCCAGGGGTAAATCAATCGCTTCCACCACAGGGAACATTCCAGGGAAATAGGAAGGGCAGGAGCATCCGATATCGGCTGTTCCTGCTGCAACCCCATCAAACATATTTTTTGCATGAAGAAGGGTCCCACCGGGGTATGTTTCTACCTTCACTTTTCCTGCGGTCCTCTTTTCTACCTCTGTTTTCCATCGTTCCATCTGAACACAGGGAAAGGTGGGAGCAGGAGGGAAATTGGCATAGGTTAATTTAATCTGAGCCCTGGCGGGTGAAGGGATAAAGGTGACTCCCACCATAAGGCCAATGAAACAGGTTAGGAGTATTATAGCCATTCTCTTCATTTTTTCACTTCCTCCTTTCTTAGAAGATTTAAGCTTGGGTAAAGCTATCTAATTTTAATAAAAATGTCAAGATTTAAAACTTCATCACCTCCTTCCGCGAATCCTTAAAATTCTCGGTGGTCGAAGACCCGTTTGCTTTTTCTCTCCGACCTGGGAAGGGTTCCATAGTCCAGAATCTCGACCTTTCCACTCACCAGAATCTGTTTCTTTATCTCCTCTTCGATTTTTTGAGCTAAGAGAGAATCCTGAGAAGGATCTCCTCCTTCTGCCCTTTCGACCTTTATCGTCATATAGTCTTTGCCATCTTCCTTTCGTTCGAGGTGAATCTGATACTCACTTCCAACGCCTTCGGTGTTGGAGAGGATATGATCAATTTGACCGGGATAGATGTTGACAGCCCTGAAGATAAACATATCATCTGAACGACCCAGCAGACGATCGTGCATGGGGAGGATAGAACCGCAGGAGCATCTTTTTGGAATGAGTTTTGTAAGGTCGCGGGTTCGATATCGAATAAGAGGGGCTGCCTCCTTGCGGAGAGTCGTGATGACCATCTCTCCGACCTCTCCCGGAGGAACAGGTTGAAGGGTTTCAGGATTGAGAAGTTCGAGAATATAATAGTCGGCCCAGTAATGGATCCCTTCATGATAGATACAATCCAGACCTGTCCCAGGTCCATAGAGTTCGGTTAATCCAGGAATGTCAAAGACATGTTCAACCCCGAGGAGCTCTTTCATCCTGGCTCTCATTGCGTCACTGGAACGTTCGGACCCCATAATGACCTTTTTCAGTGCGATTCGTTCCCGAAGGCCTCTTTTTTGAACCTCTTCGCCCAAAAGGAGAGCCATCGAAGCAGTGGCACAAAGAACGGTCGATTGAAAATCTTCAAGGAATTGGCACTGCATATCGATGTTGCCAGGACCGATCGGAATGGCCATAGCCCCGAATCTTTCGCATCCCAACTGAAACCCGACCCCCGCGGTCCAGACCCCATAGCCCACTGCAATCTGAACCCGATCACTGGTGGTGAGTCCGGCCATTTCATAACAGCGGGCAAACATATTGGCCCAATCCTGAATATCCTTTTGAGTATAACAGAGAACCTTTCTCTTCCCGGTCGTTCCGGAGGATGCATGGATGCGGACAATCTTTTCGAAGGGGACGGATCTTAAAGGAAAAGGATAACCTTCCTGGAGGTCTTTTGCCGTCGTAAAGGGAAGTTTCGAGAGATCTTTAAGGGATTTGATATGGGAAGGTTTTACTCCTGCTTCATCGAAGCGTTTTCGATAAAACTCAGAATTTTTATAAACATGTTGAACAGTCCATTGAAGTCCTTCTAACTGGATTTTTTTCAATTCTCTCTCGGTTCTAAATTTTGGCATGAACGTTCTTCCCATTCTTCCCTCCTGAAATTTCTAATCAATACTATACGAAAAAGAAAAAGCAGTCAAGTGAAAATTATCACATTTATGTAATCCCTCACTGAAGGGTGGAAATCATTTTAGCCTGATAGGGGTATTTCCGAAACCTGAGAACGCGGATTGATTCAGTATAAAATGGAATACGAAACGATTCCCTGTAAAAAATGGGTTTCTCATCAAAGATGATTGAGCCTGAGAGCTTTAGGAGCAATTTAAGGTTCCCGCACTCAGGTTTTCTCCAATACCCCTATCAGGCCTGGTCCCCACCCATGGCTGATGGATTACACATTAATTCAAATTTACATAAAGGGTCTCCTTTTGCGAGACAGTTGGTCTCCTCTGCATAGATTTCTTTACCAAAGATGGTGAATGCCAATCCTGCCATCACCCCTCGGATGAAGTGGCAGATACTCTTTTCAGATTTTCCATAGGCCTCTGCAAAAGGTGAAGAATAAACTTTAAGGGAGAGTCGGAGATTGACAGGATCAAATCCAGCCAATTCAAATCTTCCCCAACCGATTTGAGCTCCCATCTCCATCATGAATCTTATCGTCTCTTCATCTGACAACTGGAAATCTTCTTTGAATTTTTTTGAAGAGAGCATTCCGCCTTGAAATCCGCTATTGAAGAGAATCCTTTCAGCCTTTCCTGCGAGTTCTTTTTCAATCCCTTTTTGAAAGGTGACCAATACTTCGGGTCTTATTAGAAGGTAACGGACACCTTGAAAGAAGAGACCCCCTTTTCCATTATCGAAGTATAGGTCCTTTAAAATTCTATTTTCCATTTATCCCTCTCCTCATTTTTCACAGGCTCTCAAAGTCTCCCCATGTCAATGGATCTCAGTACTCAGGGTTTTCCCCGGTACCCCTATCAGACCTATTCCCCCATCATTGATGGATTACTGATACCCCTAAAATTATTCTTGACATTCATTTCATCCTTAATATAGGATGTACAAGATTTTTGGATACAGTATACTAAGTCTTAATAAAAAATCAAGGCGAAAGGAGGAAGATTTATGAGGAGCGTATTTTTTGTTGCCATCGTCCTGTGTGTCCTGTGCTTCACTTCTTCAAACACCATGGGACAACCCATGGAATTAAAGGCGGTCTCTTTTTTGCCGAAAGACCATCGACTTTGTGCTCAAATTCCGGTCTGGATCGATCGGGTCAACGCCGAGCTTAAGGAAGTTCTAAAGATTCAGTGGGTTGGAGGACCTGAGGTCATGCCTCCCTTTGAACAACCCGAGGCGGTCAGAAAGGGAATTTTTCAGGTCGGTTTCCTTCCTGCAGCGTATTATATAGGAATCCTTCCGGAGGGAGATGCTATCTCCCTCTCCAAATACGATTTTAAGAAAGAGCGGGAGAAGGGAGGCCTCTGGGATTATTTTGTGGAGAGACATAAAAAGATTAACATGATGTTGATTGGAACCTGGCTTTACGATCCATTCTATCTCTATGTCAAGAAGGAGGTGAAGGGGCTCGGGGATTTGAAAGGTTTAAAGATGAGAACGGCAGCAAAGTATGATAAGATGATGCTAAAGTTGGGAATGGTTCCGGTGACGGTTCAATTCGGAGAAACCTATACGGCCTTGCAACGAGGGGTGGTCGATGGGTTTGGTTGGCCCACGATCGGTCCCCGGGAGTGGGGATGGCTGGAATATTGTAAGTTTGTGATCGATATTCCTTTCTATTCGAGACAGAATACCTTCATGCTGATGAACCTGGATACGTGGCAGAAGCTTCCAAAAGCCGCCCAGGAAAGGATCCTCGAGATTACGATTCGTTATGAACCGGAGATGAAGGCTTACTTCGAGAAGGAGATTGAGAAAGAGAAGAAGGAGATGGAAAAGCTCGGAGTCAAACGGATTAAATTTTCTGCAGAAGAAACCCAGAAATATATCGATACCGCTAACCATGCTTTCCTCGAAGACTTAGAGAAGAAGGCCCCTGAAGAGGTAAAGATTTTAAAGAAACTAATGGGCTATTAATCCTTCTTTTTTAAGGTCCGATGGAAGACCGAGTCTTTAAACTCGTAGACCAGTTCGTCCGAGCGTACAATTATCTTCTCATCTTCCTTGCCTCTCTCATGATGGCCGGGCTGATGGGAATTGTATGTCTCGATCTTGTGCTGAGGTATTTTTTTAATGCGCCTCTCCTGTGGGGCACAGAGATTACCGAGATCATGCTTCTCGATATCACCTTTCTCGGGATGGCATGGGTCTTCAAAGAGGATGGTCACGTGGTCATCGATATATTTACCCAAAAAGCAGGAGGAGGGAAAAGGAAGATATTGCAGGCCATCAGCTATTCGATCACAGGGTTTGTAGCAACAATCCTGATCTATTATGGTTTTTATGCTACTTTCGACCATTTTAAACGGAAGGTATTTAATCCCACGATCATGGAAACACCCATATGGCTCATTATTATTGTGATTCCTGTTGGAAGTCTTCCCCTCTTTCTTGAGGTTCTGATAAAACTCTGGAGACTGAAGGAAAAATCTGGATAGAAGAGGGCTCTTTCTTTTATGGAGTGGACAACCTTATTCATTCTCATTCTTTTTTCTTTGATTTTTCTTTTCTTCCTGGGGATTCCCGTCGCATTTGCCTTTCTCTTCGTAAACATTTTCTTCAGTTATCTTTTCTGGGGGGAAGGGGGATTGACTCAGCTTATTCTGAGTATCTTTCGGTCGATCAGCTCCTTCTCTCTCCTTCCTGTTCCACTGTTTCTACTGATGGGGGAGGTCATGTTCCTCTTTGGAATTGCCCAGAATATGATGGAGACCCTTGAAAAATGGATGGGGAGGCTTCCGGGGAGATTGAGCCTGATGGCGGTGGTGGGAGGCGTATTATTTGCAACTCTATCGGGTTCTTCCATGGCAGGGTGTGCCATGCTCAGTCAAACCCTTTTACCCGAAATGGAGAAGAAGGGATACAAGTCCCAGATTACCCTGGGCCCGATTATGGGATGCGGGACCCTGGCGGCTATGATCCCTCCCAGTGCCTTAGGGGTCCTTTTGGCCTGTCTGGCCCAGATTTCGGTTGGCGATTTTCTTCTCTCTATTATCTTTCCAGGCCTTCTGATGGCGACGTTGTTTGCCCTATACATCATCCTTCGATGTCTAATCCAGCCCGAAATCGCACCCCGGTATGAGGTAGAAAGGGTCTCTTTCTATGAGAAAATGGTGTTGAGTCTTAAGTACCTTCTTCCTCTCGGGTTGGTGATCTTCTCGGTGATTGGATTGATCATTTTTGGAATTGCCACCCCCACAGAGTCGGCTGCGGTGGGAGCATTGGTCTGCTTTATTCTGGCCTTTCTTTATAAGGGGTTTAGGGGAGAGATTCTTCGTAAAGCCATTCTGAATAGTGTTCGAATTACGGTGATGATGTTTGTCATTCTCAGCGGCGCTACCGCATTTTCCCAGCTTCTTGCCTATATAGGGGCAAGTCAGAATCTGGTGAAACTCGCCATCGGACTCCCGATTCCTCCCTTTTTGATTCTTGTGTTGATGCAGTTAATTCTAATTCTTATGGGAACCTTCATGGAGCCCCTCTCGATCCTGATGGTAGCCCTTCCAATATATATGCCAATTATCCGCCAATTAGGAGTCAACCCGTTGCCTTTCTGCTCGGTGCTTCTAATCAATATGGAGATGGCCACCATCTCTCCCCCTTTTGGACTGGTTCTTTATACCATGAAAGCCGTGGCTCCCCATTACAGTATGGGTGAAATCTATAGGGCAAGCATCCCCTTTCTCATCATCGATATCGTGGCTATGGCCATTGTGATGGTCTTCCCCGAGATCGCACTTTTCCTCCCTTCTATTGCTAAACAATAGACATAGGGTTATGGGTGATCGAAAAGGGGATTTTTTCAATAAGAAGACCCTAAATTGAGCGATTCTTAGTATTATTTAAAGATAACCCTTCTGGATTCCCGTTTTCACGGGAATGACGTTTTCATTTATTGATTGGTAGTTGTCATTCCTGCGGAAGCAGGAATCCAGTATATTTGATTCAATGAATGA
>CALIBK010000002.1 GCA_938045955.1 uncultured bacterium
GAAAAGAGAGGCGATTATCCAGAATCAACGAGACAAGGCCAATCTTGTGAGTGAAAAAACTTTATCTTTTTTAGAGAAGACCACAGAAATCCTGACTCTATTTACCCAGGATTCAGGGCTATGTGAAAAGGAATCAATTCATTCAAAAGCCCATCTTAAGAATCACCTTCGGACGATTAATTATTTACTGGATATTTTCATCCTGGATCATGAAGGGAGAGAGCTCCTCAGATTTTCAAAAGAAGGAATCTCAAATTTGAAAGAGCCTTATGGAAAAGAGATATTGAGAGGGATATCGAGAGGGAAGGTTTATTATGGGGATTTCTCGTTTATTTCAGGTGGAATTCCCACTCTATGTGTAGCCATTCCGGTGAACCCCCGACAGAGTCACCCGGGGTGTATCCTTGGGGTAAGAATAAACCTTCAATCCTTATCCGAATTAATAAAAAGTATTAAGATCGGCAATAGGGGTTCAGCCTATGTGATTGACCAAGAGGGGTTGATTATTGCTTCTCAAGACGAAAATGCTATTTTTTGGAGTCCTTTCGTTTCCCAAGCCTTTTCCGGAAAGGAAGGAGAAATAGAGTTTAATAACGTCAGGGGTGAAAGATTTCTTATCGTCTATAAAACCATTCCAAATTTAAAGTGGGGAGTCATTACCCAGATTCCGATCGAAGAGATTCAAGGGCCGATAAAGAGTCTTACGATGATTGCCCTTTACTGGATTTTCATTGCCTTTTGTCTATCTCTTGTCATGAGTCTCCTGTTGATGAGAAGATTGGTCTATCCCATCAAAAAACTTTCTAATGAGATGATCAAAGTTTCCAAGGGAGAGTTTGAAGTTAAGATGGATACCTCCCGAAAGGATGAAATAGGCCTTTTGACTCGTTCATTTAATCAGATGGTCAAAGAGTTGAAGAAGACTCAGGTTGAGCTTCAGGAGACCGAAAAGAAATATCGAGATATCTTCGAGAATTCGAAAGATATGGTTTATCTCACCTCTATCGAGGGTCGATTCATCGATGTGAACCAGGCTGGAGTGGAGATGTTAGGATATAGAGATAAGGAGGAATTGATAGGTACAGAGGTAAGTGAAATCTATTGGAATCCGGAAGAGAGAAGGGAATTTCAGCTCGCTGTGGCCAGGGAAGGATTTGTTAAAGATTTTGAAGTAAAATTTAAAAAGAGGGATGGAACACCGATTGACTGTCTTATTACGGCCACCGCGAGGAGGGATGAAAAAGGGGAGATCATCGGATATGAGGGGATTATAAAGGATATCACCCTACGAAAAAAAATGGAGGAGGAGCTTTCTTCCAGGACGAAGGAACTGGAGATGCTCTATGATTTAAGTGTCTTGATGAATCAATCCCTCGATCTGGATAGAGTTATACCAACAGCTCTGGAAAAGGTTTTGAGCCTGACCGGGTTTGAAATGGGAACGATCTATCTTTTGAATGAAGATCAAGAAACCCTGGAGCTTAAATATCATAAAAATTATCCATCCCATCTCGTGGCAGCGGTCAGCAGGCTCAAGCGGGGCGAAGGGGTGGTAGGATGGACCATCGAAAGGAAAGAGATTGTTTCATTCTCTATCGATCAGTATCCTGCCCTTTCTATTCTTCCCCACTTAAAAAAGGAGGGGGTCAAGGGCCTCGTTGGAATCCCTCTGATCTCCAAGGGAGAGGTGGTGGGTGCAATCTGTTTGACAAGCCGCGAGAATCGAACGATTCGTGAGAATGAGATTAATTTCTTGAAGAGTATCGGGAATCAAATCGGGATGGCTCTCGAAAATGCAAAACTCTTCTCCGATGTGGCCAAAGCAAAGGAGGAATGGGAAGTCACCTTTAACTCGGTGACCGATCTAATCACCGTGAGGGATAGAGAGTATCGAATCATCCGGGCCAATCAGACAGCCTTTAAGCGTTATGGACTCCGGCCAGAAGAGATGATCGGGAAGAGATGTTTCGAGATCCTTCATCAAGGGAACCGTCCTTGTGAGGGTTGCTATGTGAGTAAAACCTTAGAAACCCTTAAGCCCGTTTATGGGGAGAGATATAGTGAATATCTCAATGGGGTGTTTCAATACTACACCTTTCCCATTTATGACGAGGATGGAAGGGTGGAGGCCATCGTTGACCTTGCGCGCGAAATTACAGAGGAGAGGAAGAAGGCTCTCGAACAGGAAGTCCTGGGTAATATCAATAAGATTCTGGCCTCCAGCCTCGATGTACGAGAGGTCATCGGGGAACTCTATCAAGAACTCAATCGAGTCATAAATACGGAAAGAGTCTCGATCACACTTTTGGATGAAAAAGGAATGGGGTTTCGATATTTTTCCACAAAGAAGGGATCTAAAATCGATGAGGAATGGTTGAAAGGGTTTAAAGAAAATGGATGCATAAAGAGCTATTTAGGAGAAAAGACCCCCTTTGAGGTGGTTGTCGAGACAGGAAGGCCTGTGATCATCTCGAATACAGAGGAAAACGATTCATGGGTAAATCAAAAATTGTTTAAAGAAGGAATCCATTCCTTTTTACTCTTTCCTTTAGAATATAAGGGAAAGGTTATTGGAACACTAAATCTTGGAAGTCGTGAGCCCAATTATTTCTCGGAAAAGCAGTTTCCCTTTTTATTCTCCTTAGCCCCCTCGCTGGTCATCTCCATTCAAAACTCCCTCCTGTTCGAAGAGACTAAGAGAAGGCTCAAGGAAGTAAGCCTTCTCTATGAGATGATGAAACTCTCTGCCTCCTCATTTAATCCTCAAAAGATATTGAAAGAGATGACGGACCATTTGAATCGGTATTTACAATTTGATACCTTAGGAATCCTCCTTATTGATGAAAAGACCGGACGGTTGATCCCTTGTTTCCCCTCTTATGATAGTTTGGCCATAAAACAAATCGAAGCATTGAATCTCTCTTTAGGGAGAGGGATTACCGGGTGGGTGGCCAAGAATGGAGAGCCCCTCATGGTTGGGGATGTGAGAAAGGATCCAAGATATCTTCCAGGAGAAGAAGGGATCCTCTCAGAGATTTGTGTCCCCATCCAGATCGGTCAAAAAATCATTGGTGTCATTGACGGACAGAGCAGGAGGTTAAATGCATTTTCAGAAGATGATTTTCGAATTTTAAAAGTGGTAGGATCTCAATTAGGAGTCATCATTGAGAATCTTCGGCTTTATGAAGAGGTTCGCAGGTCGGAGGAGAATTACCGCACGGTGATCGAAGGGGCTCATGAAGGAATCTGTGTCATTGGATTGGACAATCGATTTCGTTTTGTGAACAAAAGAATGGAGGAGATCCAGGGTTATCCAAACGAGGAGATTATCGGTAGAGATTTTAACGAATTTATCGACGAAGAAAGCAGGCGTTACATGGAGGAACGATTCGCTCGGTGGAGGCGAGGCGAACGATTACCTTCCACCTATGAGTTGGTCATCCGCCGAAAGGATGGAGAGTATCGAAATGTTGAACTCAATGCGAGGGCCATTAAAGATCACGAGGGTGAAATAAATTATATCGTCTTTGTCAAAGACATTACTGAACGTAAAAAGATGGAAGAAAGACTTCTTCAGACCGAAAAATTGAGGGCTGTTGCAGAGATGGCCAGTGGAGTAGCCCACGATTTTAATAACGCCCTGGCTGCTATTTTAGGGAATACACAACTTCTCCTCCATATGACTGAAGATAAGGAGATGAAGGAAACTCTGAGGACCATTGAAAAAGTCGCCAAAGATAGTGCCCACACCGTGAAGCGGCTTCAAGAGTTTACAAGAAAGAAGACCACCCAAGAACTCTTTGAAGTCGATGTGAATACCATTGTTAAAGATTCCATTGAGATGAGTAAACCGAAATGGAAGGATGAGGCCCAGGGAAAGGGAATCACCATTGAGGTCGTGACCGAGTTGAAGGAGGTTTCACCCGTTTTGGCAAATGCCCCTGACTTAAGAGAAGTGATCATCAATATGATCTTCAATGCGGTGGAGGCTCTTCCTCAGGGGGGGAGGATTGAAATTAGAACTTTTCAAAAGGAAGATAAGGTCTGTCTCGAGATTTCAGATACAGGGATCGGGATCTCCGAAGAGGTCATAAAACGAATCTTCGAGCCTTTTTTTACGACCAAACCTTTCACCAATACTGGTCTGGGCCTGAGCATGTCCTACGGGATTATAAAGCGATTTGGGGGAGAGATTGATGTAGAAAGTAAGATAGGAAAGGGAACGACCTTTACGATTCATCTCCCCATTGGGAAGGGGAAACAGGAAGAAACATCCTCTTCAACGTCTAATGCTGGGAAAAGGGCTCGAATTTTAGTCGTGGAGGATGAGGAGACAGTTCGAAGCATTCTTATCCGGACGCTTGCTCAGGTTCCTCACGAAGTCATCCCTGCAGAAAATGGGGAGAAAGGGCTCGAACTCTTCAAAAACCATAGGTTTGATATAGTTCTAACAGATTTGGGGATGCCAGGTCTTTCGGGTTGGGAAGTCTGCAGAAGGATTAAAGAGATGAGTCCTGAGACACCTGTTGGGATGATTACAGGATGGGGAATGGAAGTCGATCAGAGGAAGATCGAAGAAGTGGGGCTTGACTTTTTGATTTCAAAACCCTTCGATTTCGAACAGTTGCTAAAAACCGTAAATGAGGCACTCCATTCCAGAGAAAAACGGATTTAATAAGACCTTAGGCGATCCTTAACCCCCCTTTTCTTAGTTTTTTCCTTCCTAATTCATTGGTCCAATAAATTCTCGAGCCCCTTGACGGGAGTCTTTTTTTCTTATATAGATTCATCATCCATCAGATTTAATTTTTCACCTTAAAGGGTGAGAAAGGAGGAGTGAGTATGGGAAAGAACTTTGGGATAGGAGCTTTTGTTTTGGGTTTGTCCATTTTTTTAGCCACAGGGATGGTCTTTTCACAAGAGACGATCAAGATAGGGTTTTTTGCTCCCATCACGGGACCTGCTGCCGCTGACGGGACGAGTGCCAAAAATGCAGTGGAATTGGGACTGAAAGAGGTGAATGAAACCGGAGGCATTAGAGGTAAAAAAGTGGAATTAATCATCTATGACGATCGACTCAACCCTCAAGAAGCTGTCGCTATCGCAAACAAATTGATCGAGAAGGATAAGGTCATTGGAGTGGTCAGTGGTTCTTATAGTGGACCTACTCGAGTTACCGCTCCTATCTTTCAAAAGGCACAGATCCCTATGGTGGTGGGTTATGCAGTGCACCCCGATGTGACTTGGGATCCTAAAGAAAAGAAACCGAACGATTTTATTTTCCGAAACGGTTTCCTGGGCGAGGTCGAGGGAGCAGCGGCTGCAGAGTTCGCTGTTAAGAATCTGAAGGCCAAACGAATCTCTATAATTTTTATGGATAATGACTTTGGCCGGGCTATCTCTTCCGGGTTTGCTGAGAGGGCAGAGAAGTTAGGAGCCACCATCCTCACCAGACAGATGTATAAGTTCCCGGGGGAGAAAGATTTTCGCCCCTATTTGACCCGAATCAAGGAAGGAAATCCAGATCTTATCTTCGCCGCTGGTTACTACAATGAGGCCGCCTCCATCGTCCGACAGGCAAAGGAGCTGGGCATCACGGCTCAAATTATGGGAGAGGAAGGGTTTGATTCTCCCAAGTTTTTGGAGATCGCGGGACCTGCTGCAGAAGGGGTGATCATTGCCACCAACCTCGATCGGGATGATCCTCGGCCCCTGGTTCAGAATTTCTTAAAAAATTATCGCAAGACCTATAATGAGGATGCAGATATGGTGGGTGCCTCCAGTTACGATGCCTTTATGATTCTTGTGGAGGCGATTCGGAAGGCCGGAACAGATCCAAAGGCGATTCAGAAAGCCCTATTGGAAACAAAAGATTATAATGGCCTGACTGGAAAGATCAGCCGATTTATTCAGGGAGAGGTGGTTAAACCAGTTCAAATTCAGATCGTCAAGGAAGGAAAATTTCGACGACTCGGTGTCGTTGATAATATAGAGGTGATTACCCCACCTCCCAAAAAATAAAATTCGTTTTATGCTGGTTCAACAACTTGCCAATGGAATTGCAGTAGGGAGTGTCTACGCACTCATCTCCCTTGGACTTACAATGGTTTACGGGATCCTTAGAATTCTCCATATAGCCCATGCGGGGATCTATGCATTGGGGGCCTACACTGGATGGTTTGCATTCCGTTTGGTTGGGGAATTCTGGCTCTCCCTTTTTATCGGGATGGCTGGGTCCGCATTAGCTGGATATTTGATTGAACGATTTCTTTATTCTCCCCTCCTTCACCTGCCAAGGATTGCCCCCCTCATCGTATCCATCGGTCTTTTCACAGCGATGGAAGAGACCTTTCGAATTGTGGCAGGCCCTCATACACTGACCTACAATGCGAAAATCGGGATCGGGGACCTCTCTCTTGGAAACTTCAAGCTCACCGAGACTCAGCTTTTAATCCTGATTGTCACTTTTTTGATTCTAATTATTCTCTGGGTGATTCTTTCCAGAACCCGGACAGGGTTGGCCATGCGGGCCTGTGCAATGGATGCTGAGACAGCCTCCTCCTTTGGCGTAAATGTGAAAGCGATTGTTGCGATTAATTTTCTTATTGGCTCCGCCATGGCAGGAGCGGCTGGAGTGCTCATAGGAGTCTACGATAATCAGGTCTGGCCGACCATGGGAAGCATCCCGGCCTATAAAGCTTTAGCGATTGTGGTCCTGGGGGGATTGGGCAATATCCCGGGGACAGTCCTTGCCTCTTTTGTGGTGGGGATGGCTGAAACCTTCTTCATCGGGATCCTCGCCATTCCCTTCCCAAGGGATGCGGTGGCCTTTGTCGCCATGATCTTGGTATTGATGTTCAGACCTTACGGGTTGTTGGGAAAAGGATAAAAGGCGTAAGGGGTATGGTCAGTGGATATTTAATCACCATCTTAATCACCATCACGATCTATGCGATGCTTGCTCATAGCCTGAATATCATTACAGGAAGAGCAGGTCAGATCTCCCTCGGACATTCCGCCTTCTTTGGCATCGGCGCCTATACCTCAGCCCTCTTTTATACGGGTGCAGGGCTTTCATTTTGGCTTTCTGTCCCCCTTGGGACGATTATTTCAGGGATCGTTGGAGCTCTCCTTGGGATTCCTTGTTTGCGTGTTCGAGACGATTTTCTCGCAATTACAACGATGGGGATCGTTTTTGTGGTTGAGGCTGTATTTCTTTATATCCCTTTTTTCGGTGGGGCTATGGGTGTCGGAGGGATTGATCCTCCCAAGTGGTTCGGTCGGGAGATGAGTAAACCAGAATATTTTATCCTTCTTCTCATCGTTTTAATTCTTCTCCTTTTTTTTGATCGACGGTTGGAAAGATCCTGGATAGGTTTAGCGTGGTCTTCGATACGAGAGGATGAAATGGCTGCAGGGACAATGGGAGTGGATATCGTTCGTTTCAAAGTGATTGCCTTTATCCTCGGGAGCGCCATTGCTGGTCTGGCAGGGGGATTTTATGCCCATTTCTTAACCTTTATCATGCCCCAGAATTTCGGATTCGGACAGTCGATTGTGATCCTCTGTATGGTTGTTTTTGGAGGTATCGGGACCCGCTGGGGTCCGATCCTGGGAGCCATCATCCTGGGGATCCTTCCGGAGATTTCAAGACCTATCATGGAATATCGAACCTTTCTTTACGGACTTCTACTGGTTGCAATGATGCGATTTCAACCAGGAGGACTTCTTGGCGAAGAATCATTATTAGTGAAATTTTTTAATTCGGTAGGATCTTCCGTGAGGGGGAAAAGAATTATTAAAAATGCTTCTCGAAGTTAAGAACCTATGCAAAGAGTTTGATGGGCTTCGGGCACTGGATCAGGTGAGCTTTTCAGCCAGAGAAGGAGAGATTTTAGGGATCATCGGGCCTAATGGGGCGGGGAAGACGACCCTTTTTAATATTATCTCCGGGATCTATTCTCCCTCAAATGGGGAGATATTCTTTCAAGGAAAGTCTCTCCTCAGATTAAAGCCCCATCAAATCAGTCGGCTGGGAGTAAGTAGAACCTTTCAGATCGTTCGTCCCTTTCTAAACTTGGATGTGGAAACCAATATCCTGGTGGCCTGGGGACACCGATTTTATCCAAGCCTTTTAAAATCGATCGAACCCTTTCGAAAAGTCGAGATTTTGGAGGAAGTAAGAACCATCATTGAAAGGACGGGACTTCAACCCTACGCCAACCAACCGACAAAAAATCTCCCGTTAGGGATTAAAAAGAGAGTGGAGATTGCAAGGGCCCTGGCCCTTCGTCCCCGCCTTCTTCTTCTTGATGAACCAACAGGAGGGCTTCGTTTTGAAGAATTCGTACAATTGATGGCCCTGATCCGTCAGATCAGTGAGGAGGGGATTGGTGTTCTTCTCATCGAACATAATATGCAGGTCGTCATGGATTTATGCAGGAGGATCGTCGTCTTGGATCATGGATCAAAGATCGCCGAAGGTCCTCCGGAAGAGATTCGCTCTAATCCCCGGGTGATTGAAGCCTATCTCGGGAAGGAAGTTTAGATGTTAGAAGTTAAAGAAATGGAAGTCTCCTATGGGGAGTTTCTGGCCCTGAAAGGGATTAGCTTTACAGTCAAAGAGGGCGAATTGGTGACGATTATCGGGGCGAATGGGGCCGGAAAGAGTACCATTCTTCGGGCGATTATGGGTCTCGTGAAATCTCGAAAAGGAGAGATTCTGTTTTATGGGAAACCATTGACCGAAGTCCCTTCCCATGAGCGGGCTCGATTGGGAATCAGTCTGGTTCCCGAAGGCCGAAGGATCTTTCCGGATCTAACCGTTTCCGAAAACCTTTTTATGGGAGCTTATCTTCTCAGCGATCGTAAAGAGATTCAAGAAAATTTAGAGAGAGTCTTTGGAATTTTTCCCATCCTCAGAGAGAGGCGGAATCAGATGGGTAAGACCCTGAGTGGAGGAGAGCAGCAGATGCTTGCTATCGCTCGAGCCTTAATGCCCAGGCCCCGAATGATTCTTATGGACGAGGTCTCTCTGGGACTAATGCCTATTTATGTAGAAGAGACATTTAAGGTGATTGACCAGCTTCATCGAGAAGGAGTCACCATTCTCCTTGTAGAACAGAATGCGAGAAAGGCCCTTTCTACGGCCGACCGGGGATATGTCCTTGAAACCGGAGAGATTATTCTTAGCGATAAGGCCGAGAAATTGGCCCAGAATCCGATGGTCAAAAAGGCCTATTTAGGTGGGAGTTGAGGTGAACTATGAAAAAGGTGGAAATAAAAGAGAAGATAGAGGCATTGACTGAGGTTCAGGTCGGAATCAAGGCTCCCCGGGGAACGAAGATTAGCTGTAAAAGTTGGCAGACAGAGGCAGCCCTGAGAATGCTCATGAATAATCTTGATCCCGAGGTTGCAGAAAAACCGGCCGAATTGATCGTTTATGGAGGTTCTGGGAAAGCGGCAAGAAATTGGGAAGCCTATCATCTCATGGTGAAGTGTTTACAAAATTTAGAAAATGATGAAACGCTCCTTGTTCAATCTGGGAAGCCTGTGGGAATCTTTAAGACCCATGAGGATGCTCCTCGAGTTCTAATCGTGAATGCGATGATCGTCCCCAAATGGGCAAACTGGGAAAAGTTTCGTGAACTCGAGGAGCTTGGACTAACGATGTATGGCCAGATGACCGCCGGGAGCTGGATCTATATAGGAACACAGGGAATTCTTCAAGGGACCTATGAGACTTTTGCCTCAGCCGCACGAAAACATTTTGGAGGAACGCTGAAAGGCAGACTGGTCCTCTCTGCGGGTCTCGGGGGAATGGGAGGGGCCCAGCCACTGGCTGCCACCATGAATGAAGGGGTCTTTCTGGGTGTGGAGGTGGATCCAGCACGAATAAAACGGCGCCTCGAGACAGGATACCTCGATATTATGGTAGACAATTTAGACGATGCTCTTATTCTTGCTTTAGGTGCGAAAGAGAAAGGTATTCCCAAATCTATAGGTCTCGTAGGGAATGCAGCAGAGATTCATCCAGAGATTGTAAAAAGAGGGATTATCCCAGATCTTGTCACGGATCAGACTTCAGCCCATGATGCGCTGAATGGGTATATTCCCGCTGGACTCCCTCTCGAGGAGGCGATTGAGCTGAGGAGGAAAGATCCAAAAGAGTATGTCCGTCGTTCGATGGAGTCGATGGCCATTCATGTTCAGGCGATGCTCGAGATGCAAAAAAGGGGATCCATCGTTTTTGACTATGGGAATAATATTCGTGCCCAGGCCTTTGAGGCGGGGGTGAAAGAGGCTTTCAGTTATCCCGGCTTTGTTCCCGCTTTTATCAGACCCCTCTTCTGTGAAGGAAAGGGACCTTTCCGATGGGTTGCCCTTTCGGGAGATCCCGAAGATATCTACAAGACCGACGAGGCTGTAATCAGGGAATTTCCAGATGATCCTGCTTTGGTGAGATGGATTCGAATGGCAAGAGAGAAGGTAAAATTCCAGGGGCTTCCCGCGAGAATCTGCTGGTTGGGTTACGGTCAGCGGGCGAGAATGGGGAAGATCTTTAATGACATGGTTGCGAGAGGGGAGCTGAAAGCCCCTATTGTGATCGGAAGAGACCATCTCGATAGTGGTTCTGTCGCCTCTCCTTATAGAGAGACAGAGGGGATGAAGGATGGAAGTGATGTGATTGCAGACTGGCCGATTCTTAATGCGTTACTCAATGTGGCTGCGGGAGCGACCTGGGTTTCGGTTCATCATGGTGGAGGAGTAGGAATAGGGTATTCTATCCATGCTGGAATGGTGGTGGTGGCCGATGGAACAAAGGAGGCTGAAAAGAGGCTTTTGAGGGTACTCACCACCGATCCCGGAACTGGAGTCATGCGTCATACCGATGCGGGCTACGAGGAGGCTATTGCCACTGCGAAAGAGAAAGGGATTAAGATCCCTGGGGTAACGATTTACGAAAAATAATAAAACAGAAGAATTCGATGAAATCGGTAGTATTGGATGGCAAACATTTAACCCTGGAAGAGGTATGGGAGGTCGCTCGGGGGAAGGCTCTCGTTAAGATTTCTCCCTCCGTTAAAGATCAAGTGGACCGATCAAGGAAATTTATTGAGAAGGCCCTTCGGGATGAAAAGAAGATTTACGGAGTGACCACAGGTTTTGGCATGCTGGCTGACCATCTGATCAACCCCGCTCAAATTGAAGAGCTTCAAAGGAATCTAATTCGAAGCCATTCCGTAGGAGTAGGACCTTATTTTGATGAGGAGACCACCCGAGCGATTATGCTTTTGAGGGCGAATGTCCTCTCCATGGGATACTCTGGGGTGAGGATGGAGTTGATCAGGACGCTCGTCGAGATGATCAATCGAGGAGTTCACCCCCTTGTCCCGGAGCAGGGCTCTGTAGGGGCAAGCGGGGATCTGGCCCCCCTGGCACATCTTGCCTCCGTGATCATGGGTGAAGGAGAGGCAATCTTTGAGGGGAAGGTGATGCCGGGGAAGAAGGCAATGGAACGGGCAGGAATCCATCCAATCACATTAAAGGCAAAAGAAGGCCTTTCTCTGATCAATGGGACTCAGGTGATGACTGCCCTCGGGGTCCTCTCATTACTCAAGGGAGAACACCTATGTAAGATTGCTGACATTGTGGGGGCCTGTACCCTGGATGCCCTGAAGGGGACCCTTACGGCGTTTGATCTGGATATTCAGAGGGTTCGACCCTTTCCAGGATCTCTTTCTGTCTCAAAGAATTTTCTAAAGCTCTTTCAAGGAAGTAAGATTGCCGAGTCCCATAAGTTCTGCTCAAAGATCCAAGACGCATACTCATTAAGATGTATTCCACAGGTTCATGGAGCCGTCCGGGACTGTCTCAGTTTTGTACGAAAAATCTTAGAGATAGAAGTTAACTCCACTACCGATAATCCCATTATCTTCCCCGAGAAAGAAAAGATTCTCAACTGTGGAAACTTCCATGGAGAACCTGTGGCTTTAGCCCTTGACCTCCTGGCGATGGCCATCTCCGAGCTGGGTGGGATTTCGGAAAGAAGGATTGAGAAGCTCATCAATCCAGCTCTTTCAGGGCTCCCTGCCTCTCTAATCAAAGAAGGCGGTCTTCATTCGGGATTGATGATGGTGCAAGTAAGCGCTGCAGCCTTAGCCTCTGAGAACAAGGTACTTTCCCATCCAGCCAGTGTGGACTCGATCCCGACCTCTGCGGATAAAGAGGACCATGTCTCCATGGGGGCGATCGCAGCAAGAAAGGCCAGGGAGATCGTAAAAAATGTAGAGCATATCCTGGCCATGGAGCTTCTCTGTGCCACTCAAGGACTCGAATTCCTTCTTCCTCTCACACCCGGCTCGGGAGTTCAGGAGGCCTATCGAGTGGTACGAGAGAGAGTCCCCCCCATTCAAACGGACCGAAGGTTTAGTGAGGATATCAAGAAGATCCATTTCCTCATCGAATCCGGAGAATTATTGAAAAGGGTAGAAAACAGAATAGGAAAATTAAGTTGAAATGGATAGGTTTGAAAAGATTCTGATAAATCCAGAGGCTGTTCAATAGCAGAGGGGGGTTAAGGCGTCATTCCTGAGAAAGCAGGAATCCAGAGAGAAATAAAAAATCTTTAAAAACAACCGGATTCCGTGTCAAGCACGGAATGACGGACTTCGGTAAGCAAAAAATTAATGACCCTGCAAAACCTTGTCTTATAATGATTTTTGAGTTATTGAACAGGCTCAAATCCATTGAAGGAGGTATAAGCAAATGAAGAGGTGTGTACTGATTGGTTTGATGGTGTGGGTGTGGATCATCAATAGTTCTGTTTTTGGTGCCGAACCTATTAAATTAGGAATGTCCACATGGTTAGGATATGCCCCGTTCTATCTGGCCAAGGAGAAAGGCTTTTATCAGAAGAGGGGTATCGATGTAGAGATCGTAGTCATTCAAAGCCCTGTAGATCGAAGGGCCGCCTTTGCAGCAGATCGGATTCAGGGTTTTGCGACTACCGTGGATACATTGGTCATGACCGCTGCTGCAGAGACCCCCATTCCGGTTAAACAGGTCTTAGTGCTGGACGCCTCCCATGGGGGGGATGGGATTGTAGCCAAAAAAGAGATCAAAACCTTACAAGATTTGAAAGGAAAGACTGTGGCCGGGCAGATGGGTGGAGGAGCAAGTTACTTCTGGCTTAATTATGTGTTGATGCAAAATGGAATGAAACTCTCCGATCTAAAGATGGTAGATATGAGAGCCGGTGATGCGGGAGCGGCTTTTGTTGCAGGAAAGGTTGATGCCGCGGTGACATGGGAACCTTGGCTTTCTCGAGCCAAAAATACTCCTCATGGACATGTCCTCTATTCCAGTGACAAAACTCCAGGGATTATTGTGGATTCCCTTGGATTTAAGCCTGAATTTCTCACCAAAAATGGGGAGGCGGTAAAGAAAATTGTTTCTGCGTGGAATGAAGCCATCGAGTTTGCCAGTAAAAACCCATCCGAAGCGGATGCCATTATGGGAAAATTTGCAAACCTTACAGCTGAAATCTTTGCTATCGAAAAGGCAGGAGTAATCTTCTATGGAGCCAAGGGGAATAGAGAATTCTTTGGAACTCCAGAAAAACCAGGAACTCTCTATACCACCACGCAGCGTGCCATCGATATCTGGTATGAATTAAAGTTAATCAAGAGCAAACCTAAAGTAGCGGATTTAATCGACGGCTCATTTTTAGAGTAGCATAAAGGGATTCTAAGGTCGATTTTTAGAATTTGATATAGAGCTTTGTAATAGAAATGGGAAGTTTCTTGCGAAGGTTGAAAGACCATTTCAACCCAAGGGAACCGATCTCTCCAGGACTTTATCTCTCTCTTAGTTTTGCTGGATTAGCTCTGGTCATGATGGTCTGGTCTTTACTGACCTACGGGGGATTTATTAGTCCCCTCTTTTTACCATCCCCCGGGAATGTCCTGAATGCTGGTTGGGAACAGTTTCTTAAATTCGGATTTACGAATGATATCTTAATGAGTACTTATCGGGTGATGGCTGGATTCTTGATTGCTGCTATTCTGGGTGTTCCTTTGGGGCTTTTGATGGGAACTTTCAAAGCGGTTGAAGCGTTTGTCGAGCCTCTCATAGGTTTTATCCGTTATATGCCAGCTTCTGCCTTTATTCCACTTTTCATCTTATGGCTTGGCATTGGAGATGTGGAAAAGATAGCGATCATTTTCGTGGGGAGTTTTTTTCAATTGGTCCTCATGGTCGCGGTGGTGGCCACCGGTGTACCGAAAGAGATGATAGAAACAGCTTACACATTAGGCGCAAAGCGTATCCAGGTCATTCGGAAGGTTTTACTTCCTGCCAGTCTCCCTGGAATTTTAGATACCCTCCGGATTATTGTGGGGTGGGCTTGGACCTACATCATTGTGGCAGAATTGGTGGCTGCTGAATCTGGAATTGGTTATATGATTATCAATGCCCAGAGAATGCTCCAAACAGGGAGTATTATCTTTGGAATTTTGGTGATCGGGGTCCTGGGCATTATCACCGATTATGCCTTTAAGTGGCTCCATCGATGGTTATTCCCTTGGGTGGAAACATGAATGGGTGAGATGCCAAAACTTCAAATCGAAAAAGTTTTTAAAGTCTTCTCCCAAAGAGGGAGAGAGATTCTGGCCATTGAGAATATCAGCCTTCAAATTAAAAATAAAGAATTTACTACCATTTTAGGACCCTCGGGCTGCGGAAAATCAACACTTTTAAGAATTGTTGCAGGCCTGACCAAACCTACCCAAGGAGTAGTTCGATTGGATGGAAAGGTGGTAAGCGGACCGGGACAGGATCGCGGGATGGTTTTTCAATCCTATACCCTTTTCCCCTGGCTTACGGTGAAGGAGAATATCCAATTTGGCCTGGAACTTTCGGGGATGGAAAAATCGAAACAGGAAGAGATAGTTCAGGAGTTTATTGAGAAGGTCGGTTTAAAAGGATTCGAAGGGGCATATCCAAAGGAGTTATCGGGAGGAATGAAGCAGAGGGTGGCTATTGCAAGGGCATTGGCCAATAATCCCGATATTCTCCTTTTGGACGAACCCTTCGGTGCCCTCGATGCCCAGACCCGCTCCCTCATGCAGGAACTCCTCACCCAGGTCTGGGAGGATCTTCACAAGACCATTCTCTTTGTGACCCATGATGTGGAGGAGGCCATTTTCCTCTCTGATCGGGTTTTCGTGATGACCGCTCGTCCAGGGAAGATCAAGGCAGAAATAGAGATTCCACTGGAGAGGCCAAGGAATTATGAAATGAAATCCAGCGAGGCCTTTATCAATTTGAAGAAACAGGCCCTCGCTCTGATTCGAGAAGAAGCCATCAAGGCGACACAGAATAAAGTCAATTAAGAGAACCCTATTAAATGGAAAAGGAATAAAATTGAAATTAGAGGATCTTACAAGAAAGGGAATCTTAAAGATTCCTCCTTATCTCCCTGGAAAGCCGATCGAAGAAGTAGAAAAAGAATTTGGGAAAAAAAGGTGGGTGAAATTAGCTTCCAATGAGAATCTCCTCGGACCCTCTCCTGAGGCAGTAAAAGCGATTAAAAAAGAACTCCCTAAAATCTATCTCTATCCGGAAAGCCCCTGTACTCTACTCAAACAGTCTCTGGCCCAAAAATTTTCACTCTCAGAAGAATCTATCGTCATCTCCAACGGAGCTGATAATCTTATCCTGATGATTGTCTGTGCCTTTGTTAACGAAGGAGAAGAAGTAATTATAGCAGATCCCACCTTTCCTGTTTATTCCAATGCGACTCAGATAATGGGAGGAAAGACGGTTCGGGTAAGGTTAAAAAATTATACCCATGATTTAGAGCGAATGGAGAAGAAGGTCACCAGAAAGACGAAACTCATTTTTATTTGTAATCCCAATAATCCCACCGGGACGATCGTCTCAAAGAAGGCCCTTGATCCATTTCTCTCGAATCTTCCTTCCAGAGCCATCGTGATCTTAGATGAAGCTTATCGAGAGTTTGTGGATGATCCAGATTTCCCGGACGGGATTGACTATGTAAAAGAAGGCAGACAGGTCATCGTCCTCCGAACCTTTTCGAAGGTCTATGGTCTGGCTGGATTGAGGATTGGTTATGCCCTGGGCACGAAAGAGTTGATCCACTGTCTCAATCAGGTGAGGGACCCTTTCCCGGTGCATCGATTAGCTCAGGTGGGAGCTATCGCAGCCTTAAGTGACGAAAGACATGCAAAAAGGTCTGTTCAGATGGTTCAGGAAGGAAGAAGATATCTTTCCTCTGAACTGGAGAAGATGGGGCTTAATTGTGTGCCCAGTCAGGCAAATTTCCTCTTTGTGGATTTTAAAGAAGATATAGAGAACCTCTTTCAAAATCTATTAAGGGAAGGGATCATCATCCGTCCCGGGAAGATATGGGGGTATCCCACCTGTGGAAGGGTCACCATTGGAAGAATGGAGGATAATAAAAGGTTTATCCGGGCATTAAGAAAAATCTTGAGAAGATGAGTGAAATCGATCTTCTTATAAAAAATGCAGGGCAACTTATCACCCTCTCCTCTTCAGTGAAGGATCCCTCGGGCTTGGGAGTTATTCCTGATGGTGCGGTAGCTATCAAGGGAGGAAAGATTCTCTGGATTGGAGCCACAGATCAATTACCCGGAGAATTCGCTTTGGGGAAAGAGGGAAAAGAGGTGGACGCCCGGGAGAAGGTCGTTCTGCCAGGGTTGATTGATTCTCATACCCATCTGGTCTTCGCCGGCTCGAGAGAGAATGAATTTGAAATGAGGATTCAGGGGCTTTCTTATCTGGAGATTGCTGAAAGGGGAGGGGGAATTCTCTCAACCGTTGAGGCCACAAGAAGAGCCTCTTTCGAAGAGCTCTTTTTATTGGGGAAGAGGAGACTTAATCGATGGCTCTCCATGGGAGTGACGACCCTTGAGGCGAAGAGTGGTTATGGCCTCTCTTATGAGGATGAACTGAAGATTCTCAAGGTGATCAGAGCCTTGCAGAAAGAACATCCTATCGAAATCATCCCGACCTTTTTAGGGGCCCATACGATTCCAGGGGAATATAGAAAAAGAAGGGAAGAATACCTTAATCTTTTGATCAACGAGTTAATCCCGGAGGTTGCCCGACAAGGATTGGCAGAGTTCTGTGACGTGTTTTGTGAGGAGAAGGCCTTCAGTCTTGAGGAATCCAGAAAGATTCTTGAGACAGGGAAGCGATACGGATTGAAACCAAAAATCCATGCAGATCAATTAACCCCTGGAGGAGGAGCAGAGCTTGCCGCTGAAATGGGAGCCTATTCAGCCGACCATCTGGAATATATTAGTCCCAAAGGGATACTCCTTTTAGCCGAAAAAGGGGTGGTTGCAGGACTTCTTCCGGGCTGCAGTTTTTTTCTTAGGATGGAGAGGCTTCCTCCTGCCCGGGAGATGATCGAAAAAGGGGTACCCATCGCTCTTGCTACAGATTTCAATCCAGGATCCTCCATGACGGAGTCTCTTCCTTTGATTATGACCATGGGGTGTCTTCTCTATCGGATGACCCCCTCTGAGGCCATCAGGGCGGTCACCCTGAATGCGGCCAAGTCAATCGATAAGGAAGGAAGGATTGGCACCCTCGACCCTGGTAAGCAGGCTGATATTGTTATCCTTGATATTCCAAATTACAAGTATCTGCCCTACCATTTTGGAGTTAATCATACCCAATATGTCATCAAGAAAGGGGAAATCGTATATCAGAGAAAAGAAGAGTCATTCGACCATAGGAGCTATAAATACCATAGACACAGGGATTCTATGTGATGCGCCTTTTAGAATGCGTCCCCAATATTAGTGAAGGCAGAGATCAAGATAAAATTGACCAAATCGTTGAACCTATTAGGATTCATAAAAGGGTGAAGCTCCTTGATCTTTCCTCTGATAAGGACCACAATCGCAGTGTCATTTCATTTATTGGAGAACCTGAGGCAGTGCAGGAGGCTGCCCTTGCAATGGCTTTGAAGGCTATTGATCTTATTGATATGAGGTATCATCGGGGAGAACATCCACGAATGGGAGCTGTGGATGTTGTCCCTTTTGTACCCATCCTTGGGGTTGAGATGGAAGAAGCTGTGAGAGTCGCAAGAGCGTTTGGGAAGGAGTTAGGGAAGAGGGGGATCCCAGTTTATTATTATGAAGAAGCAGCCACGGAACCTCACCGAAAGGAACTCCCGACCATAAGAAAGGGAGAATATGAAGGGCTCAAAAGGAAATTAGAGGACCCAGCCTGGAAGCCGGATGAAGGGCCGGCTATTTTTAACCCGAAATCAGGGGCTACAGTGGTTGGCGCGCGATTTCCACTCATTGCTTATAATGTGAATCTCAAAACGAGGGAGATCGGATTGGCTAAAGAGATCGCTAAAAAAGTGAGATTCAAAGATGGAGGGTTCCCATTCGTGAGGGCCTTGGGGATAGAGCTTAAAGATAAAGGGATGGTTCAAGTTTCAATGAACCTTACCAATTACCATATCACCAATATCCCAAAGGTTTATGAGTTCATCAGGGAGGAGGCAAAAAAGAGAGGAATCGAGATCGGAGGGTCAGAAATAATCGGTTTGATTCCATTGGCTGCCTTGGAGGGGATCGTCCAGAGTTATTTAAAATGTCCGGGATTTTCAATCCGTCAGGTCATTGAACAGAGAATTTTGGAGTTTGAATGAGGAGGAATCCATGGAGGTGAAGAGATTTTTAGAAAGCCTGGCTTCAAGTCGGCCAACTCCTGGAGGAGGGAGCGCCTCTGCCTTTGCGGGTGCCCTTTCTGCTTCCTTGATCGCTATGGTCGCGGGCCTTTCGTTAAAAAGAGATGGGGATATGAAGGAACTTATGAAGAAGGCCCTCAGAATTCAAAAGAGACTTTATCGCGCAATTGAGGAGGATGCCAGATCTTATGAAGCTGTGCTTAAGGCATTCCGTCTTCCTCGAGAAACGGATCGTCAACGTCTTCGTCGCTCTAAAGAGATCCAGAAGGCTTACCGGAAAGCCACGGTGACCCCTCAATTGGTTTGTGAGCAATCCCTTAATCTTTTAGAGTATGCCCGATATCTCATTCAGGAAGGAAACCCCAATGCCAGAAGTGATGCAGGGGTAGCTGCTTTCTTGGCCGACGCCTCCTTGGCCGGGGGGTTACTCAATATCGGCGTTAATTTAGCACCGATGAGCGATAAGGCTTTTGTAAAAAAGATGCGTACTCTGATGCAGAAATGGACTCAAAAAAGGAATCTCCTTATGGCTGGAATCTTAAAATCCTTTAAAAAAATTTAAAAATAGGATCCCATTCCCATCTTCATGGGAATGGGATCCTGTGAATATCTCTTTCAATGCAGAATGAAAAGATCTATTTTTTTGGGGGAATCACAGCGTCTTTAAAGGCCTTAGCCACCCGGATCTTTACGACCGTTTTCGCTGGGA
>CALIBK010000003.1 GCA_938045955.1 uncultured bacterium
TGTTCAGCATCAAAGAGGACCTCAGGGACCCACTGTTTCAAAAATCGGATGGATCGGTCAATCATTTCAAGATTTGCTTCAAGGGGAATCTTGAGGGCTTCGAGAACATGTTTGTCCCATGCTTTTCCGACAATGGTCACAGTGGGGGTCTTGGCTTCAAGAAGGGTTCGAAGGTTCTGGTCCTTCTCAGGAGGGGTTCCTGCCCGAGAGGTACTTCCAAAGGCTACGATTCGGGCTTGATGAAGGGGGATCGATTTGATTTCCTCGAAGAATTGAAGGTCTTTCGGATTTGAGCCAGGCCAACCCCCTTCGATATAATGGATCCCTAACTCGTCCAGTTTTTGGGCGATCCGAATCTTATCCTCGACCGTGAAAGAAACCTCTTCTCCCTGAGAGCCATCACGGAGGGTCGTGTCATAGATTTTAAGGGACTCCATCTTTATCTCTCCTCGGTGACGGTCGGTTTATCGAGTTCGAAGGCATCGTGAAGTGCCCGGACAGCCAATTCTGTATATTTGGAATCAATGATACAGGAGATCTTGATTTCCGAGGTGGAGATCATCTGGATGTTGATTCCCTCTTTGGCCAAGGCAGAGAACATTTGAGAGGCAATATTGGAGTGACTTCTCATCCCTACCCCTACGATGGAGACTTTAGCAATATTTTCGTCCGAGAGAACCTCTTTCCCGCCAATCTCTTTGATCGTTTCTTTGACGATCTGGAGGGCCTTGGGGAAATCGGGTTTTGGAACCGTGAAGGCAACATCGGCATATCCCTTATCCGCACTTGAAGTCTGAATGATCATATCGACGACAATGTTCGCCTCGGCAATGGGTTTAAATAATTTAGCCGCTACTCCAGGAACATCAGGCACCCTCATCACCTCAATCTTTGCTTCGTTTTTATTGTAAGTCACTCCTGAGACGACTACCCTTTCCATTTCTTCTTCCTCCTCGCAAACAATGGTTCCAGGCTGATCATTGAATGATGACCTGACGTGAATGGGCACGTTATATTTTTTGGCAAACTCCACGGAGCGGATCTGAAGAACTTTTGCTCCGAGGCTGGCCATCTCAAGCATCTCATCATAGGAGATTTTCGATAGCTTCCTTGCCTTAGAATAGATATTGGGGTCGGTCGTATAGATTCCATCCACATCCGTGTAGATCTCACACACATCTGCTTTTAAGGCCGCAGCTATGGCAACGGCTGTGGTATCTGATCCCCCTCGACCTAAAGTGGTAATATTGCCTTCTTCATCGACCCCCTGGAATCCAGCCACTACGACCACTCGTCCCTCCTTTAAATCCTCAAAAATCTTTTCGGATTCGATTCCGGTGATCCGGGCCTTTCCGAAAGCACTATCCGTGGCAATCTTGATCTGGAACCCGAGATAGGATTTGGCATCACATCCCATCGATTTAAGAGCAATGGCGAGCAGGGCGATGGAGACCTGCTCGCCGGTAGAAATAAGAACATCCAACTCCCTCTCATCTGGAGTGGGGGTAATCTCTTGAGCCATGCGGATTAACTTATCCGTTTCCCCGGCCATCGCTGAAACGACGACCACGACCTGATTTCCTTCCTTTTTAGTCCGGATGACTCGTTGAGCCACATTTTTGATCCGTTGAAGATCCCCGACCGATGTCCCACCATATTTCTGCACAATCAATGGCATGATCAACCCTCCCTTCTGCCTCAGATGGTCGATTCCAGATTGTAGTTTAAAAACAGGATGAGATCATTTCACGTTTTCTACTCCGCATTTTCTCAGCAGTTCTTCGTATCTTTTCCCTTTAGGAATCAATTCTATAGACCGAGTTTGTTTTCCTGTATAATACAGATAGATCCATAAGAGTTCTCCGGGAAGTAAAGAGGGGATTCTATCGGCCCATTCTATGACCGTAACCCCCTTTCCCTGGAAATACTCCTCCAATCCTAATCCTTGAGCTTCTTTCTCCCCCCCTAATCTAAAGAGGTCGATATGATAAAAGGGAATCTTTCCGGTGTATTCGTTGACTAACACAAATGAGGGGCTGGTAAGATAATGAACCCTCCTCACCCCGATCCCTGAAGCTAATCCTTTGATTAGCTGGGTTTTCCCCGTTCCTAATTCCCCAACCAGAGCCACTACATCTCCCTGATGAAGAAGCCTTCCTATTCTCCTTCCCAGTCGAAGGGTGTCAGAGGGACTCTTCGAGTGAAAGACCAAATCTTTAGACTCCTGTAATTCCTCACCCTTTTCATCTTTCTGCTCATGATAGTTTGCCCCGGACATAAATTTTCGAAATGGAGTGAGGAGATATTTTTCTTTTTTATTCAGGCCTTATATTTAAAGTCATCTGGATTCAGATTCTCCAACCACTCTTTGAGTTGATCCTCTTCCTTCTCCATATCAATGGTTCGTGCTTTTTCAATGACATTCTCCGAGACAAAGATGGGTGCATCCACGGCAAGGGCAATTGCAATCGCATCACTGGGGCGCGAGTCGATGATGATCTCCTCTCCTTTTCGGTTAAGATAGATCAGGGCATAATAGGTGTTTTCTTTAAGATCGTTGACCACCACCTTTACCACCTGAGAGTCCAGCTGTTTCAAGATGCTATGGATGAGATCGTGAGTCATTGGACGTTGAGAATCAATCTTTTTAAGTTTCATAGCAATCGCATTCGCTTCAAAGGGTCCGATCCAGATCGGGAGTCCGGTTTTATTGGCCAGATCCATTAAGAGGACCACAAAACCATTGGTCGTGGAGTCGAAGGTTAAAAATTTAACTTTCATTTCAATTAACATCCATTTACTCCTTTCTTTTTAACGGAATCGCAAGGAAGCTCCGACTCCCTCGAATTCCTTTAAAATGGGATCCTCATCAATCCATTTTACCTCTCCGTCTTGACGGAGGACCAATCGGATCATCTCTTCTTCGAGAGGCACTGTCTTAATTTTACCCTTACATAAAGGACAGGGTGAAGGTGACCCATTTCCCCCCATTAGAGGAGTTAGAATTCCACAGCTCATACACTTTCCTCCCTTTAAGGTAAAGGAGTCGAGGAGGAAGAGGGTTTGAACCTTCCCTTGATTTAAGGCTTCCAGGGTAGGGCTTAAACCAAAGGTGGCCAGTCCTCCATGAGGGGTTCTTTCCTTGAGTTCCCGAATCTGTTGAGAAATCTCTTCTTTTTCTTTTAAGAAAAGTCGATCAAAAATTTTCTTTAAGAGTTTGGATCGATCCTCTGTAAACTCTGCGGAGAAGATATCCGCAATATGATTTTTGATTCTTTCGGGAAGGAAATGTTTGAAATTTGAAAGAATTCGATCTTGACCGATCAGCACTATCCTTCTCCAATTTCCAGAATCGAAAAGATTGGTCAGTTGGTCCGCAACCTCTTTATGGTGTTTATCCATATGGTCTTTAATATGACGTTGATATCTTCTCTGAGCCCATCCTCCCTGGTCATGGCGCCCCGGGACATAGCTTTCAATAGATAATTCTGGGCCCACACCTTCCAGGGAGATCTCGAGGAGTCTTGCCGATTCAGTGTCGACCATTACGGCCAATGTATTTTGATATTGTGAAATAAGACGAACCAAGGGTTTGAGGGTAGGGAGATTCCCCAAAATGAATTCATTCTCATAAGGAATGATGGAGGGATAGGTCAGGAAAGTCTGGGCACCGCTACAGGAAAAGATCGCTACCCCATTGATTCCCTCTTCAATGTTCTGCCGGATCAACCCCTCTACATATTTCTCAATTCGTTTCTGATCTTCGAGATAATATCTGAGGAGATCTTCTCTCTCTTTCAGTTGATCTGTTCCCTTTTTTAATTGATTCTTAGTGAAAAGTCTGATTCGTTCACGTTGTTGTTCATCCTCCCATTTTGTATTGAGGTAGAGAGAACAGAAAGGATAGGGGCCTTCTTCTATCCGGGCGAGCTTTTTGAGTTCCTTGAACATCTTCATAAATACCTCTTTTTAAATCCCGCCCTGGAGGAGGGAAGGGATCTTCTTGATAAGATCGGTAGCCACCAGGGATTTTTCTCCAATTTCCCTGACCACCTCGTCTCCTGCTAATCCATGAAGATAGACAGCAGCCTGAAGAGAAAGGAGAGGATCAAAACCCTGGCAGATGAGGCCTCCAATCATTCCACTAAGGACATCACCGGTTCCTCCAGAGGCCAAACCTGGATTCCCCGTTGGGTTAATATAGACATCCCCATTGGGAGTGGCGATAAGGGTTCTAAATCCTTTAAGGACTAAGTAGACATGATTGGAGGTAGAGAAGGTCCGACTGATCCCTATCCGGTTATCCTGGACCTCTTTGGAAGTTGAATGGATCAGTCTTGCCATCTCACCAGGATGTGGGGTGAGGATGAGTAAAGGATGGGTGAGGGGAGGTAATTTCGGCAGAGTTGCCAGCGCATTTATTCCATCTGCGTCCAAAATAATAGGAATATTGAGGGTCTTTATTAATTTAAGAATAAGGGTTTGAGTTTCCGGGTGGGTCCCGATTCCAGGTCCGATAAGAACGGCCTTCTTGTTTTCACAGAGCCGAAGAAGAGGGGAATAGGCCTTTAGACTCAGCGTCTGTTTCTGGGTTTCGGGAAGAGGTTCGGTCATCACCTCTGTCAATTTCATCTCCATAATCGGATTTAAACTCTTTGGGAGAGCTAAGGTGACTAACCCTGCTCCCATTCGTAATGCGGCTTCACAGGCCATCGCTGCAGCTCCTGTCTTCCCTACAGATCCAGCGATCACCAGGAGATGCCCATAATCGCCTTTATGAGTATCCAACCGTCTTGGAACCGAAAGCCATTTATAAATTTCCTCTTTTTCTATGAGATGGGTTTGAATCTGTTCCTCCTCTATCAAACGTTTAGGGAATCCAATGTCAATGACTTTCACGGTACCTGCATATTCAACCCCGGGGGAGATGAGAAGTCCAATTTTGGGAAGGCCGAAGGTCAGGGTGAGGGTAGCACGAATGGCCGTCCCAAGAGGCTTTCCAGTATCTGCGCTCAATCCTGAAGGGATGTCTACCGCCACAATAGGTTTTTGAAGAGTATTCAGATGATCAATCACTTCACGATAATACCCCCTCACCTCAGCATCCAGACCTGTCCCAAAAATAGCATCGATAATCAGATCTGCCTTTTCGATTTCTTTTTTCGACTTTTGATACTCCTTAGAGGATGGGACTGAAACAACCTCTCCTTTCATCCGATGGAAGATGAAGTAGTTGATCTCTGCATCCCCGTGTAAGGCCTTGGGTTCAGTCAAGAGAAAGACCTTTACCGACACTCCCCGGTTCATCAGATATCGGGCGATGACAAATCCATCTCCACCATTATTACCCTTTCCTGAAATGATGGCCACTCTTTTTTTCTTAATCTCAGGAAAGGCCTTTAGAATCTCCTCTGAGGCCCCCCTCCCGGCGTTCTCCATCAGGACAATTCCCGGGATTCGATAAATTTCTATGGCCTTTCGATCGAGCTCTTGCATTTGTTCAGCAGTGGTGACCTTCATCGTTCTCCCTCTAACAGGACATGGGCCACGGCATAGGGATAGTCGTGGGAAAGGGTAAGAAAGGTTCTTTCGATCCCGATGGTTTCCAGGATTTCCCTGGCCTTTCGATGGAGTGAAAGAAAGGGTTTCCCCATAGAGTCGTTTTCCACTTCGATATCTCTCCAGCGAATCCCGTTTCGTAAACCCAACCCAAGGGCCTTCAAAAAGGCTTCTTTCGCTGCGAATCTTGTGGCAAAGCATTCGGAAGGACGGTGCTTTTGCTTGCACCAAGAGATCTCTTTCTCTGTATACACGCGATCCAAAAAAGCCTTTCCCCAGCGAGCCATCATCCGTTCGATTCGATCAATATTGACAATATCGATACCATTCCCTTTAATCATTCTTCTATCTAATCAGGGCAAGCATCTCCCTAACCGCTCGATCCAGACCGACCAGGACGGCCCGGGCAATGATGCTATGTCCAATGTTGAGTTCTTCGACCTCTTTAATCTCAGCAATTCGCTTTACATTAACATAATTGAGGCCATGGCCTGCCGCTATTCGGAGGTTTCGGTGGGAGGCTTCGGCCACCGCATCAAGAATTCTCTTTAACTCCTCGTCCTGAAGGGAATGGGTTTGGGCATCGCAATAATGACCTGTATGGATTTCTACAGCATTGGCTCCCACCTCTTCTGCAGCCTTGATCTGGTCTTTATCAGGATCGACAAAAAGACTTACGGAGATCCCGCCTCTTTGAAGTCGTTGTATGGCCTTCTTAAGGGATCGATGGTTTTTTAAGACATCGAGCCCTCCCTCGGTAGTTAACTCTTCTCTTCTTTCCGGGACAAGGGTGACGATATCGGGTTTGGTATTCAGAGCGATGCGGATCATCTCTTCCGTCGCTGCCATCTCTAAATTCAATTGAGTTTGAACGATCTTCCGAAGTAAATAAAGATCGCGATCCTGAATATGACGGCGGTCTTCCCTCAGGTGGCAGACGATGCCATCTGCACCGGCTAATTCGACGAGGATAGCCGCCGCTATGGGATCAGGATACTGGACCCCTCGAGCCTGTCTAAGGGTAGCGACATGATCGATATTGACCCCTAATCTTGTCATAATCCCTCCTGCGCTTCATTGAAGATGCCTTTTGGTAATCTCCACAATCTCCTGAGCATATTGATGAAGCTTTTCTTCATTCTCCCCTTCCAGCATGATCCTGAGTAAGGGTTCGGTTCCTGAATAACGGATCAGAAGTCTCCCGGATTCCCCTAAAGATTTTTCCACTTCCTCTATCTTCCTATTTAATTCCGTTATTTCTGCGAGATTTTTTTTCTCTTTTACCTGAACATTGTAGAGGACCTGAGGAAGGGATTCCATTACCCTTGCGAGTTCGTCCAGATCTTTCTCCTCTCTTTTCATAATGGCTAGGGTTTGAAGAGCCGTTAAAATTCCATCACATGTGGTATTATAGTCCAGGAAGATGGTATGCCCCGAAGGTTCTCCTCCAAGGTTATAGTTTCCTCGAAGCATCTCCTCCACCACATAACGATCCCCGACCTGTGTTCGGATCACCCTTCCCCCGGCCTTTTTTAAAGCCCGATCTAAGCCCAGATTGCTCATGACCGTGGTCACCACCGTCCCTTTTTTGAGTCGCCCTTCTTTAAGCATCTGGAGTCCACAAATGGCTAAGATCTTATCTCCATCGACCTGTTTCCCATAACGATCCACAAAAATAATTCGATCTGCATCCCCATCCAGAGAGATTCCAAGATCAGCCTTTTTTTCGATCACAAGCCTTGAAACGGCCTCGGGATAAAGAGCCCCACATTGGGCATTAATATTTTCTCCATTTGGTTCAATACCGATGGGGATGACCTCTGCCCCTAATTCTTCAAAAACGGTAGGAGCCACTCGATAGGCAGCCCCATTCGCACAATCCAGGGCAATCCGGAGCCCATCGAGGGTGAGGTCTTTCGGAAATGTATTCTTCAAGAAGACCACATATCGTCCAACGGCATCATCAATTCGATGGGCCTTTCCAACTTCACTCGCTGTAGGTCTTAGAGACTGGAGATGGTCCGAAAGCACGAGCTCTTCGATCTGGGCTTCCAGCTCGTCAGGTAGTTTAAAACCCTCTCTCGAGAATATTTTGATTCCATTATCATAATATGGATTATGGGAAGCAGAGATCACGACCCCTGCATTGGCCCTCATACTTGTGGTGATGAAAGCAATCCCGGGGGTTGGCAGGGGACCAACCAGCCAGACATCGGCTCCCATGGAACAGATCCCTGAGGCGAGAGCCGTCTCTAACATATATCCAGAGAGTCTGGTATCTTTCCCCACCACGATCCGATGTTGACCTTTCACTTTTTTAAACAGAAAAGCAATGGCTCTCCCCAATCGCATCGCTATCTCACCGGTCATGGGGTCGGTATTGGCAATCCCTCGAATTCCATCTGTTCCAAATAACTTCCTTTCCATTTTATCCCTCTCCGGAGAGAGTCCTTTCGTGCCTTTTCATCTTTAATGAATCCCGCTCGCAAGACGAATCGCATCGGCCACAGCAATGGCCTTTTTAGCTTGAGCCACATCATGACACCGAACGATATGGGCTCCATGAAGGATCCCCACAATGGTACTTGCAAGGGTCCCCTCGAGTCTCTCCTGGGGTTCTGCATTGAGAATCTTTCCGATGAAACTCTTTCGAGACGTCCCAAGGAGAATCGGTTTTCCAAGAATTCGAAATTCGGAGAGATTCTTGATCAGGAGAAGATTATGTTCCAAAGTCTTCCCAAAACCAATCCCAGGATCAATGATGATCTTTTCCGGATCTACCCCTGAAGACTCAGCCCGCTCAATCCCTTCACGAAGGTATCGGAGGATCTCTGAGAAAAGAGATTCATAGTGAACCTCTTTCTGCATCGTTTCAGGAGTCCCACGAATATGCATCAAGATGATAGGGACATCCTCCCTGGAAGCCACCTTCGAAAGTTCCGGGTCAAAATGTAGGCCACTGATATCATTGATCATCTCGGCCCCTGCATCAATAGCGGCCTGGGCTACTTTTGATTTATACGTATCGATGGAGATCGGAATGTTCAACCTTTTGGATAAAGACCGAATCACAGGAATGACTCTCCGAAGTTCCTCTTCCGCATCAAGGGGCTTTGAGCCAGGTCGGGTCGATTCTCCCCCAATATCAATCAGATCAGCCCCTTCTTCTGCCATTTTTAATCCGTGTTCAACAGCTCTCGAAGGATCTAAAAAAAGACCCCCATCCGAAAAGGAGTCAGGAGTCACATTTAATACTCCCATCAGGAGGGTTCTTTTCCCCAGGTAAAAAGTCTTTTTACGACACCTCAAGGTGAAATGAGTTTTCGAGATATTTTTTAGGGTTTCGGCTAAGGAGCGTCCAAGAGAGTGGAGATAGGGATAGGACTCCAATTTATGGATCAATCGTTCGAACTGCTTCTGGGTTCCCATGAGAAGGACATCCGTTTTCGAGATACTGCAATCGAGTGTCCGTCGGTCCAGAGCAGCGTCTCCATCCAGGGAAAGCATTTCTTGCTTGAGAAGGTTAGCCCATTTAGGGGGGATTCCTTCGATTTTCAGATTGAGATGAAGGGCTTTCCCCTTCATCAATTCAATTCCGGTTGGGTCGACCCCAACTTTTTCCATCCAGATAGCTGCTTCCTGAACGTCTCGGATGGGCAAGCATCGAATCAGGTCCATAGAACCTTCTTTGACTCGAATTCCGGGGGTTTAAACGGCTTCACCGCGAATAATTTGATCGATTTGGCGTCCATCCAGTACCTCTTTCTCAAGTAGCGTATTTGCCAATCGGTGAAGGATCTCCATATTCTGCTGAATGATCTCTTTCGCCTTTTCGTAGCCCTGTGTCACAATCGATCTCACCTCGCTATCGATTAACCGGGCCGTTTCTTCACTATAGTCCCGATGCCTGGCAAACTCTCTTCCTAAAAAGATCTCCTCTTCCTTTTTCCCGAATGTCAAAGGCCCGAGTTTCTCACTCATTCCCCATTCGCAGACCATCTTCCTTGCCAGTTCGGTAGATCGTTCGATGTCATTGCCTGCTCCCGTGGTCTGCATATGAAGGACAAGTTCCTCGGCAACCCTTCCTCCCATCATCACAGTTATGTTGTTCATTAAATAATCCTTAGGATAGGTATGTTTCTCATCGAGGGGAAGCTGCTGGGTGATTCCGAGGGCCCTTCCTCGAGGGATGATTGTCACTTTATGGATGGGGTCTGTTCCAGGAATCATTTTCGCCACAAGGGTGTGCCCGGCTTCATGATAGGCCGTAATCCTTCTTTCTTCATAAGGGATGATCATGGATTTCCTTTCCACTCCCATTAAGACCTTATCCTTTGCTTGCTCAAAATCAGACATATCGATCCGGTCTTTCCCCAATCGAGCGGCTAAAAGGGCTGCTTCATTGACCATATTTTCTAAATCGGCACCGGTAAATCCAGGAGTTCCACGAGCCAGGAGGGAGAGATCCACATCATCAGCAAGGGGGGTTCTTTTGGTATGGACCTTCAGGATCTCTTCCCGTCCCTTGACATCTGGGATAGGAATGACAATCTGACGATCGAAGCGTCCCGGTCTGAGAAGGGCTGGATCTAAAACATCGGGACGGTTGGTCGCAGCGATTAAAATTACCCCTTCGTTCGATTCGAAACCATCCATCTCCACTAAGAGCTGATTGAGGGTCTGCTCTCGTTCATCGTGCCCTCCACCCAGCCCAGCCCCACGGTGTCTTCCCACCGCGTCAATTTCGTCAATAAAGATTATGCAGGGGGCATTTCTTTTCCCCTGAAGGAAAAGATCCCGAACTCGAGAGGCACCCACTCCTACGAACATTTCCACAAAGTCCGATCCACTGATACTGAAGAACGGAACATCTGCCTCCCCGGCTATTGCTTTTGCAAGCAGGGTTTTTCCAGTTCCAGGAGCTCCGATGAGTAGAATCCCTTTAGGAATTCGACCTCCAAGTTTAGTGAATTTTTTGGGATCCCTGAGAAACTCGATGATCTCCTGAACCTCTTCTTTTGCTTCTTCCACCCCAGCGACATTGTCAAAGGTGACTTTGGACTGATCCTTTGTCAAAACTTTGGCTCTACTCTTCCCAAAAGAGAGCGCTTTTCCACCTCCAATTTGAACCTGTCTCATGAAGAAGATCCAGACCCCTATGAGAATGATCATCGGGAACCATTGAATTAGAATATTTTGCCATAAAGGGGAATCCTCTTCCTTTTTGGCATGGATCACTATTTTCTTTTCTCTAATAATTTTAATCATTTCAGGATCTTCAGGGGCATAGGTCTTGAATCTCTTTCCATGGGTATCCTTCCAAGTGATACTTCTACCCTTGGTTTCAACTTCTAAGACCTGATTATTTTCAACGGCAGAGATGAAGTCAGAATAGTTTCTTTCAGAAATGGTGGGGCGGGGTCTACTGAAAAAATTAAACAGTAGAACCATGATAATGATAATAATGGTCCAAAAAAGAAGGTTTTTATAGAATGAATTCAAGCAATTCTCCCCTGATTCAATTAAGTTCAAATTAACATAATTGTATTTTTAATTCAATATTATATCGCTTGAGCCGGTGGAGTGGATGGAGATGGATATAACAATTTGATTTCATGTAATTTATTGTATTTACTAAAAAATTTTGATATTTTTCTTTAAGAAAGGTTTTTTTATAAACAGTAATAAGAAAAAGAGTTCAGGGTTACAAAGAAAGGTTTTTATAAAGTAGGCCGTACCGGATGCCGTGGCAGCTCACCATGACCTCATTAGAATTCATCTTTTCCATGATTTTGTATAAGATTGAGGCCCCAGCAAGGATGACATCTGCCCGTAGAGGTGCCAGACCCTGGATCGTTTTTCTCTCCTTTTGGGTTTTTGATCGATAAAGGGAGATCTGTCTTTCGATGGCCTCCCGGGTTAACTTGAAATGATGAATTTTTTGCGTGCTAAATTCAGAAAGTCCCATTTCAACCTGGACCAGAGTGGTTGCAGTTCCTCCAACCGCAACCACGATCTCAGGGATTTGAAAGGATGAAACATCTTTGAGAGAGTGGTCAATCCTCTTTTCCATCTCTTTCAACTCCTCCGGGTGGACAGGGTCAGAGTGAAGAAACTCTTCTGTGAAACGAACAGACCCCATAGGGAGACTTACCCAGTCAAGGATTTCTCCTCCAACACCCAGGATGAGCTCGGTACTTCCTCCTCCTACATCCACCACAAGGATCTTTTTTGATCCCTCATTAAGATCCTTCGATACAGCCAAATAGGAAAGATAAGCCTCTTCTTCCCCGGAGATGATCTCTATAGAGAGATTTAAATTTTCTTTGACCTCTTTGAGAAATTCATTGGCATTATTTGCTTCCCTCAGAGCACTCGTTCCTACCGCAAAGACTTTTTGAACCCTGAGGCTCTCACAGTCAAAGAGATACTCCTTTAAGACTTCAAAGGCTCTTTCCATGGCTTCCTTCAAAAGGATTTTATGTGGATGAAGACCCTCCCCTAATCGGGCAATCCTTTCCTTTTCGAGGAGGGGTTTAATATTTTTTCCGTCAATCTCAGAGACGAGAAGAAGAATCGTATTGGTTCCAATATCAATTGCAGCCATCCGATTAGGTGAAGAATGGTCGGATTTCACGGCAGAGTTCCTCGGGATAAATATTAGAGGTAAGTTCCGATTGGAGGACTTCAAAGAAGGTGCAATCATTTAAATAAAAGGGTTGGAATGGGGTTCTTGAAATAATTCTTAGAAGAAGAAGGGGAGAAGATTCATCAAAAATAGAATAGAAGGCAAGATTGAAACTATTAAGGGATTTGTGATCATAGTATTTAAGAGTCGAAACGATTCCTTTGGCCAAGATGGCCAATTCCTCCTCCCCAAGGGTAAGAATCGAGGGGTGATTCTCCACCCAGGCACAGACTTCATTAAATCCAATCGGGGCAAACGGTACAAACCAGTGAATATGGCCCTGGGTGGTGATAAATCTTTCTCCAAGTTTTTTTTCTGTTTCAACCAGATCCTTCCAGTAGACCGTGTTGTTCTTCTCTTGATAGGAGGCAGACGCCTCCATAAGCCACTCCATCTCATTGGTAGGAATGGGATCTCCGATCACCTGAAGGTGAGGGTGAAGGATACTGCTTCCTCCTGGAAGGAGAAAATTTTGGCTGATCTGCCAGTAGCGAAGATCGGGATCAAATCGGATCATCCTTCGAACGATCTCCATGGAGAGCGAGAGGCCTTCCTCATACGTCTGAGGGGAGAATTGATTCAGAGGGAGAAAATGCTCCTCGCATAGAACGACCACACTCCCCGAGGCCCCTGCCGGAAAAAGATTCGGAAACCCTATGGCCTTCCCTCTCTGGAGCCTTCCTTCTGGGGCTACTTCCTCTATAAATTTAGGGGTCTTGTGAAGGACATTCTCAGGACAAAAGACACACCCCTTAGAAGCACTGGCCATTTCAGTAAAGTCAAATTTCTCTGTAGAGGGAAGACTCCAGGTGATGATTCGACTTCTCCGTTTGGTAAGAGGATCCACCCGAATCTCAGTGGGAACGGAGATTCGCTTAAATTCCTGAAGAGGGGAAAGAAGCTCCGATTGGAGATGATAGCGTTCGAATTTGATTTCCATTGATTGGGTCTCGAATCTACCTGTTTTCTTCAATAAACCTTCGAATGGAGCGATCGTAGGTTCTTTCCCCCTCCGGAGAGAAGAAACAACCCGGAAGCTGTTTCATTTTCCAGTGATAGGCAATACACTCGCAACACCTTCCCTTTCGCTCGCAGGGTTCGTAAGTGCAGGTGCAGCGAGCTTTATTTTTTTCAATATGGCATTCCAGTTTCATAGCCAATCTCCTCCTTTCTTGTAATCCATCGGTCATGAGTGGGAAATACCCCTTGCAGGGCAAAAATAATTTCTATTCTTTAGTGAAGAATTACTTTTTAACTCATTCCTAAATTGAGCGATTTTTCACCATTAATTGAATTAAATATACTGGATTCCTGCTTCCGCAGGCATGACGACTGCCACCCGATGAATTAAAACGCCATTCCCGTGAAAACGGGAATCCAGAGTGGTTATCTTTAAATAATACTAAGAATCGCTCAATTTAGGTCATTGATAAAACTCATCCAAGTTTCGCCTTTTTTAGGGAGTTTAATCTTTCAATTACCGAAGCTGCGAGAAGAGGTACCATCAATTCATGATGACCGATCAGGGTATAACCTTTTCCCCCCGTGAGGGTAGGCCTTCTTACCACATTTAGAGAAGGTCGATAGTGAACCATAAAGTCCATATTTATGGTGGTGATCTTCTTTAATGGGTGTCCCAAATTCCTGGCTAAGGCCAGAGCCTTTAAGAAGACTTCCGGAAGGATCACAGCGGAGCCGAGATTGATATAGACCCCCCGATCCAATTTAGACACCAGTGAAGCAAAGAGGCGAAAATCTTTTAGGCTCCCTTTCCCGAGACTTGCCCCATCTGCCATAGGACCCATATGATAGATATCCGTCCCGATGGCGATGTGAACCGTCATAGGCACTCCTATCCTCTCCCCTGCAGCCAAAAGAGAAAGATGGGAGTAGGGAAATCTTTCGGAAAGAAGCATTTGACCGACTGATTCCCCGATCCCCATCCCCTTTTTTACACCTTCAGAAATGGCGTGATTGATCCATTCGTGAGTCTCCTTGACCATGCCAAAGGTCCCTCGAGAGAGCTCTTCATCAACCTCCTCAGAAGTATGACCGACCATGGCCATCTCCACATCATGAACGAGGCAGGCTCCATTCATCGCGATCCCCTTTAATATCCCTCGCTCCATCCAATCGATGAGAATGGGATTGAGACCTACTTTAATTGGGTGGGCTCCCATCCCAAGAAGAACCATTCGATTTTGGCAGACGGCCTTGGTAATTTTCCCCACAATCTCATGAAAGACTTCCCCTGCCAGGAGATGGGGAAGGGTGGATAAAAAATCATTAAAAGTCCCTCCCTGTTTCCAGGCCTTTCCAAATAGGTGTTGTTTAACTTTATGTTTTTTCTCACGAAGGGAGAGATAATTGACCCCGTGAAGATCCAGTAATTTTATCTTCTTCCTCATCCCATTTATTTTAAATCCCTTTAGCGTGGAGGGCTTCCTTTTTCTATCGAAAATAGAAGGGTCTCCACTATTTCACAAAGGATATGGCCGATCAGGATGTGGGTTTCCTGAATCCGAGGCGTACTGTGAGAAGGGACGATGAGAGAGAGATCAGCGATCTTTGCAACCTCTCCTCCATCCTTTCCAACCAGGGCAATGGTTTTCATTCCTATTCTTTTCGCTGTTTCAAAGGCTTTAAGGATATTGGGTGAATTTCCACTGGTCGTAATCCCGATGGCAATATCCCCTTGCTTTCCAAGAGCCAGAAGTTGTCGTGAAAAGATGTCGGAGAACGCTGTGTCATTAGAGATACTGGTTAGGATAGAGGTATCCGTCGTGAGGGCAATGGCCGGGAGAGCTGGACGATCCAGAAGATACCGATTGACCAATTCAGCCGCCAGATGCTGGGCATCTGCTGCGCTTCCGCCATTTCCGAAAAAGAAGAGTTTATTTCCTGACTTAAAACAATGGACAATCCAGTGGATGGCTTCGATTAATTTTGGAAGACTCTTCTTAAGAAATTGAGTCTTTATTTCACCACTTTCCTGAAATCGCTTTATTATGATGTCTTCCATTGAGTCGAAATATTATCCTTCATGGGTTTTTCTGTCAAGGGGACGTTTGAGGGGGGTGTTTCCATCGGCGATTGAGCCAGGACCATTGTGTGGGGACCTCTTTGATTCTTTCTTCGATCACTTTGGTAAAGGCAATGGTAAGCCTTTCTATATCTTTTTTCATATCTCCGGAACTTTCTATTTTCACCGGTGGCCCGATGAAGAGCGTATGGGGAATTCTTTCCCTTCTCAAAATAAACATGGGTAAGATTGGGGCGCCTGTCTTCAGGGAAAGGAGGGCAGGACCGGTAGGAGTATAGGCGACGCGATTGAAGAACGGAACAGGAATTCCATGGTCCCGCTGTTGTTCATCTGCGATCAGATAAAGGATTTCATTCCGGTGAAGGGCATTTAAGGATTTCTTTAACGAAGTCGAGAGTGGCTTAAGAGGGAAAGGATTCTGCCCCATTCTTTTCTGGTACTTCCCTAACCTGCGCCAGAGCCCCGGATAATTTCCTTCGTTAATGATCAGATTGAGTCGGTATCCTTCGAGAGAAAGTCTTGCCCCAATCAGGGTAAAAGAACCGAGATGGGCCCCTACGGCAATGACCCCATCCCCCTTGGAAAGGGCACGGTCAAGATACTCCTTCCCCTGAATCTTTATTTTCCGAAGAAACGAATCGAAGGGATGAGAATAGGCATATACGGTCTCAAAGGGAGTGAGAGCGAATTGAATGAAGATCTCTCTGACGAGATTCATTCTATCTTTTGAATCCCTCTCTGGTCCAAAGGCCAGAGCGAGATTGTGTAGGACTCTTTTTCGATACTTCTTCAATAAATGGAAGGAGAAAATCCCTAATACGTTCGAGAGAGCGGTTAAATGTTTTGGTTTCAAGGGGAATAGAAGAATTCCCATCAGGGTAAGAAGCCCATTGAGGAGGAGGTCTTCGATCCAATGTTTGATTCTTTTTTTGAGGGTTCTGCTCATCAGGTTCCTTTGCAAAAATCAACCAAATTTTACCACATAGGATTCGATCAACACAAGTTAAAAGGGAATAAAACTGTAATCCCTCAATGAATGTTAGGAATCATTTTGGCCTGACAGGGAAATTTTCGGAACCCTGAGAACACGGATGGATTCGGGATAAAATGGAATCCGAAACGATTTCCCCCTATCAGGCCTATTCCCCACCCATGATTGGTGGATTACATAAAACGGGAACCTCATATTTACGGGGATTCCCATTATGGCGAGATTCTGAAGGGACAAAAGATTGACCTTTGGAGGAGTTTTGTTTATCATCATAATAAAAAGAATTAAAAATGATAATATAGAGAGTTTCCCGTGAATATTTTAGCCCTCCCCTCAGCCCTGGCCTTTGCGATGAATTTCACTTTGTGTCTGATCGTTCTTTCGAGCAGACCAAAGGCCATCACTCACCGTCTCTTTGCCGGGTTTGTTCTTTCCTTTGCCACCTGGAACTTAGGCGAGCTTATTATGATCAATAGCACTCACCCCTCCTATGCCATCTTTGGAGTAAAGATTATCTTTGTGGGTTTGACCCTCGCTCCATTCTTTTTTTTACAGTTTTCTTTCGTTTTCCCTTTTCCACGGGATACGAAGTGGCGAAAGGGTTGGGGGCGAGGGCTCCTGTTGTTCATCCCAGGAGTTCTTTTGATCACCTTTTTTCTGATCTTTCGGATCGATATCGAGAGGTTTAAAGAATTGCGAGATGTCTTCTATTATGGTTTACGTTTTGAAGAGCCCTTGATCTTTTTAGTGTTTCTTGGACTGATCGCCCTCTTTTCGGCCATTTGTATCTATTGGGGAATCAGAAATTTGATTCGCTCCTTCCAATCTACTCGAATTCCACAGTATCGCCTTCAAATTAAATATCTTATCTTCGGAATCCTTTCCATGGCATTAGTAGGAACAACCATTAACCTCACCAATTACTTTCTAAAATTAGGCTGGCCTCTCTTTTTCTTGGCAAGCCTCTATTCCATTCTCGTAAGTCTCTTCTTTGCGATTGCCCTCATTAAATATCGTCTGTTGGATATCCACCTCCTTATTCGAGGAGGTCTCCTTTACTCAGCGGTCTCGGGATTTGTCCTGGCCATCTATATTCTTATCATTAAGAACATTGGAGAGGCGATCTCTCATAAAGCCTATGGGAAGTCCTTATTCGTTGAATCGGCTCTTATCCTCCTCCTGGTCTTTATCTTCCGCCCCGTCCAGAGAAGGGTGGCCGATTGGATTGATCGTTTTTTCTATATGGACAGGGTAAGATTTCGGACGAAACTGGCCGAGTTTGGCCGTGTTCTTACTGAGCTGTTAGATCTTCAGGAGATTGTCCAAGTCACCTGCAAGACCCTCCGAGAGGCCTTCCATGTAGAGGAAGTCCATTTCTATATTCTGAATGAGAGAGAAGAGTTCATGCCAATTCATGAGGGCGTTAAGGAAAAGGAGAAAAGATTTGTCCTCGAAAGTCCTTTAGTCACCCTTTTGGTCTCTCATAAAAGGGCTGTAGATCTAAGACATCTCCATGAGAAAGAGGGGAAGATCGAAGAGATCCAGGAGTTGATCGAAAGAGGATGGGTCGTTGGGGTGCCTCTTTTTTTGAAAGAGAGAATCCAGGGGTTTCTTCTTTTAGGGGAAAAGAAGACCCAGAAGGATTATACCATCGAAGAGTTAGAGCTTTTAGAAGCGTTTTCTAATCAGATTGCTCTTGGAATTTCAAGGGCCCTGATTTATCGCGAGATGAGTTTGAAGGACCGACAGATTATGCAGGCTGAAAAGATGGTGGCTATTGGAGAGCTTGCCTCGGGAATTGCCCACGAAATCAGGAATCCATTGGGAATCATCACGGCCTCAGCCGAGACCCTTCGGAAATATAAAGATGAAAAGATTCAAACGGAGATGACCGATTATATCCTTGAAGAGTCCCAGAGAATTAACCAATTAATTAATAACTTTTTAGACCTTGCCCGGCCCAAGGAGGCGAAATGGGAACTGGCTGATCTTCGAGAGGTTTTGGAAAAGACCCTTCTACTACTCTCCCCTCAGGCCCATCGTTTGGGGATAGAGCTCAGAAAAGAGGTTCCAAAGGATCCTCTCTTTTTGAAGATCGACCCGGAGCAGATGAAACAAGCCTTTATGAATATTGGGGTTAATGCCCTGGAGGCGATGCCCAATGGAGGGATCCTTAAGGTCAAAATTCAGGGAAATGGTCAGGGAAAGGTCCTCGTTCAGTTCAGCGATACGGGAAAAGGAATTCCAGAGGAGATTCGGGGAAGAATTTTTGATCCATTCTTTACCACTAAAGAGAGGGGAACCGGTTTAGGATTGTCAATCGCCCAGCGAATCATAAGCGAACATGGAGGGGAGATCGAAGTAGAGGATGGAGAGAAAGGCGGGACAACCTTCACCATTCGCCTCCCTATAGGAGAGACTCCAAAGAATGAAAAAGACCATTCTCATCGCAGAAGATGAAGAAAGGATGAGGCGAGTCCTGGAGGTGAACCTCCAGGATCAATATCATCTCCTGATGGCGAAAGATGGGGAAGAGGCCCTTCAAATGGTAAAGAATAAAGAGAAGGAGATCCATCTATTGCTCACGGATTTAAGAATGCCCGGGATCGATGGGATGACCCTTCTCAGGCAAACCAAACAGATTCGGCCGGAACTCCCGGTGGTTCTGTTTACGGCTTACGGGACGGTTGAATCTGCGGTCCATGCAATGAAGGAGGGTGCTTTTGATTATCTCCTTAAACCCATCAAAATGGAAGAGGTAGAGCTGGTCATCGAGAGAGCTCTCCGTGAGACAAGTCTTCTCAATGAGATCCGTCATCTCAAGGAAGAGATCAAATCTCTTTATGGAGTGGATAATATTATCACCCAGGACCCAAGGATGTTAGAGATCTTGGGAATGATCCGCCAGGTGGCGGACAGCAAAGCTACCATTCTTCTGGAAGGGGAGAGCGGGACGGGTAAAGAATTGGTCGCTCGAGCCATCCATTTGAACAGTCAGAGGGCAGGGTATCCCTTCATCCCCATCAATTGTTCAGCCATCCCCAAAGATCTCCTCGAAAGTGAACTCTTTGGACATGAAAAAGGAGCCTTCACAGGTGCGAGCCGGAGAAAGATCGGGAGTTTCGAACTGGCCCATCAGGGGACCCTCTTTTTAGACGAAATCGGGGAGATGCCAAAGGAGCTTCAGGTTAAGATCCTGAGGGCGATCGAAGGCTACCGGTTTATGAGGGTAGGGGGCACAGAAGAGATTGATGTGGATGTTCGGGTGATTACAGCCACCCACCGAGATTTGAAAGGTTTGGTCGAGACGGGGGAGTTTCGAGAGGATCTCTTTTACCGGTTAAACGTGATTTCCTTTAAACTCCCTCCACTCAGAGAACGAAAAAAGGATATCCCCCTTTTAGTCTCCCACTTTCTCGAGAAATATCGTAGAGAGGCCAAAGGAAGATCGATGGAGATTTCCGAAAAGGCCCTCAAGGCATTGGAACAGTACAGTTGGCCGGGAAATGTTCGGGAGCTGGAAAATTGCATTCTTCGAGCCATTCTTTTAACTCGCTCCAACCGGATTGAATTAGGGGACCTTCCTCCGGAGATTCGGGGGGAGAGGGTGGAGGGGCTTCCGATCGTTCCAAAGGATTACGAAGAATTGAAGAGGATGAAAAGGTATCTTAAAAAAAGGGCAGAAGAGGAAGTCGAGCGGGCCTTCTTGAGGGAGGCTTTGATGAGAAACCACGGGAACGTATCAAAAACGGCATTAGAGGTAAAGATGGATCGGAGGCAGCTCCAGAACTTAATTCAAAAACATCGGATTGATGTAAAGGAATTCAAAATTCATAAAACCTGATTCAATATGCCACTTCTATTTTTTCCTGTTTGAGGCTTTTCATGTTTTCTCCAAAAAGAGTTCCTCTGATTTTCTCCCTCTCCGTCTTGACAATTGCTTTCGCCTATCGCCTCCAATTGACCTCCGGACTTTTTAAGAACCCGATCAAACCCTTTGATTATCATCCCTCCATCAATCCTTTTCAATTTACCCTTTCTCTCCTTTTTTACGATATTCTTCTTGTTCCCTTTGTTTTTTTCCTTCCATGGGGAGTCTCTTTCCTTTGGAGGAGATTTTTTAGAGAAAAAGGGAGACGGATGGCCATAAGCTCGGGCCTCCTTTTAATTCACGCCCTTCTCCTTTCTTTTCTTCTCATCCACGGGGCTCATCTCCAATTACTCTTTGATGCTCAAACAGGTCTAACTGCCTGGACGATTAAAGAGGCTTTCTTAAATCTTTCTTTCGTAGAACTCTTAACATTTATTCAACCTAAAGATCTCCCCTTCCTGATGATCCCTTTTTTCATTCTTTGGGCCCTTCTCTTTCTCCCTTCCCCAGTTTGGAAGTGGGTGGGAAGGATTTCTCTGGGAGGGGTACTCCTTTGCTTCGCTGTTTCTTTACCAACGTTTTTATTCACCTTCCAAAAACCCCTGTTGCCCTTGGAGATACGATACAACCCTGTGTTTTTCCTGATCTCTGATTTTTTTCAAGAGAAGATTCAAACCTCCTTTCGGCCAGGAAGAACCGAAGGGAAATTAGGGGAAAATTCAAATTTGGTGATCCATGAGCACCGACCTGTAAAGTCCTTGGAACCTCTCAACCTTATTCCCTCCAGGAAAAAAGATCCCTGGAATATCATCCTCATTATCATGGAATCTGTAGGAACCCGATACGTGTTTGATCATCAGGATGGGAAATCGATGCCCATGCCTTTCTTATATCATCTCACCAAAGAAGGGTGGTATCTGAAAAGGCATTTTACAACTTCGAATATCAGTACGAAGGCCATCTTCTCAATCCTCAGCGGGCGTTATGATTTTTTTCGCCAAGAAAACTTTGGAACTCGATCTGATGCCCTCATCCCCTCCCTTCAAAAATTTTTGGGTAAAGGATATGACTCCTTCCTGGTCACTCCTTCTCCCATCCCCTGGTATTTTCCGGAACCTTTTGTAAGGAATAACGGTCTCAAGGAGATCCACCATTTTGGGAACCTCCAGTTTAAGATAAGAGAAGAGAGGCATGCCCTTGGCCGTTATCTCGGGAGAGATGAGCTCCAAACCTTTGACTTTTTCATCCAAAGGGTGAAGAGGGCGAAGGAACCTTTTTTAGGGATCTATATCAGCTTTGTAGCCCATCTTCCTTACTTTGACTATGGTGAGGAGTTTAGAATCAGAGGTTTGGATGGGAAGATGATCAGCCGATATTATAATAATCTTTACCTGTTGGACCATCTTCTGAGAAAGATGCTCGAGGTTTTAAAAGAAACGGGGTTATGGGAGCGGACGATCCTGGTCGTTCTGGGAGACCATGGCCAGGCCTTCGGCCAACATCAACCGGATAATTTCATGCATCACCGCTATAGTTATAATGAGAACCTGGAGACCCCTGCGTTTTTCTATCAGCCAACTCTTTTTCAACCAAGGGAGGTAGAATTCCCGACCAGTCATGTGGATCTGGTTCCCACTCTTTTGGATGCTCTGGGGATTCCTTATGATCCCTCTCTTTTCGATGGGGAATCCTTATTTCAAAACCGACCCAATCGAAAATACCTCTTTTTCTATGGCCATGAGGGGACTCTTTCGTCATTAAGTCAGGCTCTCATCAAGGTTCAATATTCGGTAAAAAAGAATCGATGCTGGGCCTTCGATTTAAACATCGATCTGGAAGAGAAGATCCCCCTCAATTGCCAATCTTTTAAAATCCAGCATGAAGAACTTCTCCGGTTTGCTCATGAGCACGATGAGAAGTTATTAAACTATAATGAATCCATAAAGGAAGAGATCAGACTCACCAGATTTGAATGAGAGGTTCCCCCTCCCCTTGAGTTTTTTATCCGAGTCTTCTAAAATGAGATTAGAAAGGGCGAGGGATGTTGGAACTCTCGGATAAGATTAAACAGCATTTCTGGAATCCTCTCAATGTTGGAGAGATGGAAAACCCCGAGGGGATGGGAAGTATTGAGAATCCGGTATGCGGAGATATCACCCACCTTTATCTGAGGGTTCATCACGGGGTGATCGAGGATGCGAAATTCTTATCCTTTGGCTGTGCAGTGACCATTGCCTCTGCTTCGGTGTTTACTGAGAAGATTAAGGGGAAAAAGATTGATGAGGTCTTTGAGGGAAGCGATCACGAGGTGATTCAGAGGCTCATCGAAATGATCGAAGGGGAGCTCGGGGAGATCCCTCCTGTCAAACTCCACTGTCCCCCCGCTACCGTACAGGTCTTTCTCGAAGCAATCAGCCAGTATCTAAGCAAGATTGGGGATATCGAGAGAAGCTCAAGGGCGAGGAGACTTATTCCTCAAATTTCTGAGTTCTATCGCCGGGGCGAAACGACGGGGTAATCCCCATTTGCTTCTTTTTCAGATCGATTCCATAGAGGGGAGGATAAAAAGATGACCCTGAGACTCTATCAGCGGCCTGAGCTTCAAAACCCCTTGATGTTTGTGGGATGGCCTGGAATCGGAAATATCGGGATCATTGCGGTCAATACCCTGAAAGAGATCCTCCGGGCGAAAGCCTTTGGAGAGATTGAGAGTCTCCATTTCTTTTATCCAAAAAGAGTGGTCATTGAGGAGGGTCTTCTGGTCGACTTGGAATTTCCTTCCAGTAAATTCTTTTATCGACGAGTTGGAGAAAAGGACGTCCTATTTTTTATTGGAGAGGAACAGCCTTCGGAAGGAGGCAGAATGTATGCTCGAGGGGAAAAAGCCTACCAAATGGCCAATCTCGTATTGGATGTGGCCTCGGAGTTCGGGTGTCGAAGAATTTATACCTCCGGGGCCTGTGTATCTCCAATCCATCATCAAATGAAACCAAGGGTCTGTGCAGTCGCGACCTCAGAGAAGGTGCTTCAAGAGGTGAAACAATATTCCAATACGATTGTAATGAGTGAGCTGGGAGAGAGACGAGAGGGAGAGGGGATCATCACAGGATTAAATGGATTGCTCTTGGGGATTGCCAAATCCAGGGGAATGGAGGGGGCCTGTCTCATGGGAGAGATCCCGGATTGGCTCTCAGGTGCTACTTTCCCCTACCCAAAGGCCTCACGGTCCGTCCTCGAAGTCTTTGCTCAAATTTTGGGAATTGAGATCGACCTCCGCATTCTGGATGAATCTGAGAGACAGGTTGAGGAGATTGTGGAAAGTTTCTATGTCAAATTCCCGAAAGAAATGAAGGAGGAATATGACCAGAGAAAGACAATATTCCAGGCCCGACCCGGGACGATCACGATCCAAGCCCAGATCTATATCGACGAGCAATACAAAAAAGGAAGCGAGGAAGGCGGAGAAACTCCCAGTTAGGGTTTACCAACATCCAGGACTTCAAAAGCCTGCGCTCATCATAGGATGGCAAACTCAGGATATTGGTAAACTCGCCAGCGGAGTGCTCGATTTTTTAATTGAAACCTTCGAGGCTCAGGAAGTAGCCGAGATTGAACCCCTGAGGTTCTTTTCATTCGGAGGGGTAAGGTTTAAGGAAGATCTGGTTCAATTCCAGGAGAGTAAATTCTGGGCTTTAAAAAGGCATAACCTTTTAATCTTTAAGAGTGACGAACCGGAGTTTGAATATTATTCATTTTTGAACATCCTGTTAGAGGTGGCTCAACATCATTTTCAAATTCAGGAGCTTTACACCCTGAGTGGAACGATCTCCCTGATGGCCCATACCACTCCTCGAAGAATCCTTACGGTTTATAACCAGAAGGAGTTTAAGGAGAGATTGGAGGGATATGGACTGGAACCGATGACCTGGAAAGGCCCTCCAGCAATCAGTAGTTATCTCCTCTGGGTCGCGAGGAAAAGAGGGATCCCGGGGGTGAGTCTCTGGCCTGAAATCCCATTCTATCTGGCCTCAAGGGGTGATCCTGAAGCCATCAAAGTTGTCCTTTCCTTTTTTAATAGACGATTCCAGCTCGGGATAGATTTGGATTGGCTGGATAGAGAAAGAAAAGCACAGGCAGAAGAGATTCTTGGTTTAAGAAGGGAGAATCAGGAGGTTGATGATTATATCTGCCGTCTGGAGAAAGGGCTCCCTTTGGATGAAGAGGAACAGGTCAAGTTGGTCAAGGAGGTGGATGAATATTTAAGGGAGAAAAAATAGATCATCCGTCCTCTTCTCTTATTTTTTTAATCTCTCGCTGAACATCCTCCCACATATGCCCATGAAGGATAAGGGTTAACTGACAGAAAGGACAGCGAAGGGTGGCCCCTTCAAATAATTCTTCTATTCGATACTCTTTCTTTCGTCCACACACAGGACAAGAAAATGAAATCGATCTCATGTCCAGATGCCAGGGATAGGTTTCCCGCAGAATTTACATTTTCCGTTCTTGAGATGAACCTCCCCCACCATGTATCCCGTCCGCTGAATAATCCTTTTCTTACACTTCGGGCAGAAGGTATGCTCTCCCTCATGCCCAGGAACGTTTCCGATATACACATATTCGAGACCCGATGCCAATGCCACCCCCCGGGCCTTCTCAAGAGTGGACACAGGTGTGGGAGGAAGCATCCGGAGTTTGTAGAGTGGATAAAAACGGCTAAAATGAATGGGTGTGTCCGGACCTAACTCCCTTTTGATCCAGAGACACATCTCTTTAATTGAAGCCATCTCATCATTCTTTGTGGGGATAACGAGGTTCGTGATCTCCAGGTGGACTCCTTCCTGTTTCAGGATCTTCAAAGTGTCCAAAACGGGCTGGAGTTTTCCTCCGCAGAGTTCCCGGTAGAAATTTTCAGTAAAGCCTTTGAGGTCAATATTGGCAGCATCTAATCGCTTACAGAGATTTCGAAGGGGAGCTGGGTTGATAAAGCCGTTCGAGTGCATCACATTGAGGAGTCCGGCCTTTTTTGAAAGGTCCGCGATCTCGATCATGTATTCATAAAAGATGGTAGGCTCGACATAGGTATAAGCCACAGAGCGAGATCCTATCTCTTTGGCACTCTTTATAATCATTTCCGAAGAGACGTCATAATTGTAGATATCTTCCGGGGAGGCCTGGGAGATTTCCCAATTCTGACAAAATTTGCATTGGAAATTACACCCGACCGTGGCAATGGAAAAAGAGATCGTTCCTGGAAGCACATGGAAGAAGGGTTTCTTTTCGATGGGGTCAGGATGAATGGCACATGGATTTCCATAGACAAGGCTATAATATTTCCCATCGCGATTCTCTCTCACTCGGCAGAGACCTCGTTGACCCTTAGAGACACGACAATGATGGGGGCAGAGTTCACATTGAACCTCACCACCAGGAAAAGGTGTATAGTAAGGGGAAAGTTTTGTCTTGATGAGCCCTTTTTTTCTTATTCCCTGGGCTCTTGTGATTTTTGGAAGACCGAAAAGAAAGGGAACAGAGAAGAGACAGATCGATTTTCCCCATAATTTAAGAAACTCCCTTTTTGTGATTTCTTTTTGGAACAAATCTAAAACTCCTTTCTTATTATTATCAATGGAAAGACATCAGGAGTCAACTCTCCCCTAAGGTAATCCCTCAACGAATGGTGAGAATCATTCTGGCCTGAGAGGGATACACTCCAAAACCCTGGGAACGCAATTGGATGGAATATAAAATGAATACGAAACGGTTTACCGTAGAAAAGGGTTTCTCATCAAAGCGGATTGAACCTGAGGGCTTGAGGGGCAGTTTAAGGTAACCGCACTCAGGGTTTTCTCCAATACCCCTGTGAGGCATACTCCCCCCTCATGATTGATGGATTACCCTAACAGAATGGATGGTATTCCATTATCAACAGAAATTTGATATAATTTTTATAATGGATTTTGGGCGTCGAGAATTTATAAAAGCCTTTCTCCTTTCCGGGGGATATCTTTTGATCACCCCGATAGATCTCCTTTCGAGGCCTAAAAGCAGGGGAAAGTGGGTCCCTGCCTATGAGAGATTAGAAAGGGAAGGGAAGCTGGCTCAAAGAATCGAGCAGGCCTATGCCCTTTTTGAGAATTGCCACCTCTGCCCAAGACGATGCGGTGTCAATCGAAAGAAAGGGGAGAAGGGCTTCTGTCAGGCACCCATGAACCCGGTCATCTTCAGCTATCACCCTCATTTCGGGGAAGAGATGTCTATTACGGGGAAAAACGGTTCGGGAACCATTTTCTTTTCTAATTGTAATCTTCGATGTATCTTTTGTCAGAACTGGCCAATTGCCCATGAAGGAAGGGGGAGAGAGGTTCGAGACGAGGATTTAGCCGAAATGATGCTGGCTCTTCAGAAGATGGGTTGCCATAATATCAATTTAGTCACCCCCACCCATGTGATGCCTAACATTCTAAATGCTACTCGAATTGCCCTGAAGAAAGGGCTTCATCTTCCTCTTTTTTATAATACAAGTGGCTATGAACGAGTGGAGATCCTGAAGATCCTGGATGGGGTTGTAGATATCTACAAACCGGATATGAAATATATGGATTCAGATAAAGCAGCAAAATACTCCTCGGGTGCCTATGACTATCCGGAGGTAGCCAAGAAGGCAATCCTCGAGATGCATCGTCAGGTAGGAGACTTGAAGATCGATGAGGAAGGGATTGCGTATCGGGGATTATTGATTCGGCATTTAGTGATGCCCAATCGGGTAGCCGGGACCGAAAAGTTTGTAAAGTGGGTAGCGGAAAACCTCTCGAAATCAACCTATGTCAATATCATGGCCCAGTACCGAGTTGAATATAAGGCCTATGAGTACCCTGAAATCGCAAGGGGAATTACTGTGGAAGAGTTTATGGAAGCGATGGAGTGGGCAAAAAGATATGGATTGACCAACCTTGATCCTCATTCAAAATCCCTCTGGGAATTCTACAAGAAACGTCTTTCCAATTAAAGCCAATAAAAATGGGATAAAATCACAGAAAAAGCGATTAAAAAAGTCGCATTTAATCTC
>CALIBK010000004.1 GCA_938045955.1 uncultured bacterium
GTTTTATAAGGCGCCATCTCTATTATTCCTGGAATGCCTGAATTACTTTCTACTACCATTAGAATTTTTGATTTATCGGCAAATTTTACTTTATAATCCTCTCTACGCCCTCAAGACCCTTCACACGGCAGAGAATGCAGGTGCAGACTGGATCGTCCTCTGCGATACCAATGGAGGAACCCTCCCTTATGAACTCCTTCCCATGATCCAGGAGGTGAAGAAAAAGATCAAAACCCCTTTAGGCATTCATGCCCATAATGATACAGAAATGGCTGTCGCAAATACCATTCTTTCCGTGAGGGAAGGAATCTCTCTTATTCAGGGAACCATGAACGGATATGGAGAAAGATGTGGAAATGCGAATCTCTGCTCCATCCTCCCCACCTTAAAATTAAAGATGGGAATCCATTGCATCACGGACGAGCAACTTAAAAAAATCACCGAGGTCTCTCGTTTCGTATCAGAATTAGCCAATCTCCCCCATCCCAAATACCTTCCCTATGTCGGGGAGAGTGCCTTCGCCCATAAAGGAGGGATCCATGTCAGTGCCATCCGGAAAAATGCGAGTACCTACGAACATGTTCCTCCCGAGAAAGTAGGCAATCGACAGAGAGTTCTGATCTCGGACCTTTCAGGAGAATCGAACATCCTTTATAAAGCGAAGGAATTTGGGATTGATTTGGAAAGTAATGAACCAAGGGTAAGGAAGATTTTAGAACATTTAAAAAGACTGGAGCACGAAGGCTTCCAGTTTGAGGCGGCTGAAGGCTCCTTTGAAATCCTCATGAAGAAGGCTCTGGGCCAACATAAGAAGTTCTTCGAACTTTTAGGATTTCGAGTCATTGTGGAAAAGAAGGAGGAAGGGCTTCCTCCCTTCTCTGAGGCCACGATTATGGTTCGGGTGGGAGATCGGGTCGAGCATACCGCTGCAATCGGAAATGGACCGGTGAATGCTCTGGATCATGCGATTCGAAAAGCGCTGGAAAAGTTCTATCCCGAGCTTCGTTCCGTCAAACTTCTTGACTATAAGGTTCGGATTCTCTCCACCAAGGATGGAACCGCAGCACGAACCAGGGTATTGATCGAATCTGGGGATGAAACTTCTGTTTGGGGAACAGTAGGAGTTTCCGAAAATATCATCGAAGCGAGCTGGCAAGCTCTGGTGGATTCCATCGATTATAAGCTCTTAAAAGAAGAAAGCTAAATTTGAAAGCAATCCATCACTCATGGTTAGGAATTAGGCCTGATGGGGGTATTGGAGAAACCCCTGGGTGCGGGAACCTAAAATTGCCCCTAAAGTTCTCAGGTTTAACCCGCTTTGATGAGAAACCCATTTCTACGGTGGATCGTATTCCATTTTATCCTGAATCCATCCGCGTTCTCAGGGTTTCGGAAATACCCCTCTCAGGCCAAAATAATTTCCTCCATTCAGTGAGGCATTACAATTGAAATATTTCTCTTTGAGCCAGCAATGGATCCTCTGGAGTTTATCTCTTTTTGCCCTTCTCCTTCTTTATCTCAAATTCTTTTATCATCCCTCCCCTCCTCCTGAGCCGATCGGACAGGAGATTGTGGTGGAAATTGAAGGAGAGATTCAGAAGCCAGGAATCTACCTGTTCCACTCTCCACCCACTATGAAGGAAGTCATCGAAAGGGGAGGAGGATTCAGAGAGACGATTTCCCTTCCTGTGCAATTATCTTCTGAAAGATTAAGAACAGGAACACTGATGACCATCGAAAAAAGATTGCCAGGAGAAATTCACATCAAAATAGGAAGGATGGAGGCTCCTAAACTCTTGGTCTTCTCCATCCCCCTGGATCTCAACCGGGTCTCTTCTGAGGAGCTTTTGTTAATCCCGGGGATTGGAGAATCATTGTCTCAGGAAATCATCACCTATCGTCAAAAACGGAGAGGGTTTCGTTCGGTTGAGGAGCTCAAAGAGATTAAGGGAATTGGGGAGGCGAAATTCCAATCCATTAAAAGATATTTTACAGTGGAGTGAGTGACTTATGAGGAAAAGAATGAGAATTGCAATACTTACCGGTGGTGGGGATTGTCCAGGCATCAATGCGGTGATTCGCGCTGTGGCCAAGAAGGCCATCCTCGAGGAAAATGCAGAGGTCATAGGGATCGAGGATGGTTATCATGGAATGGTAGAGGATCGATATCGAATTCTTCAATATGACGACGTGTCAGGAATTCTTACCCAGGGGGGTACCATTCTGGGAACTTCCAAGATAGCCAATCCCTATCGATACCCCATTAAGAAAGGAGATCAATTGGAGTTTAAAGATCTCTCTGGGGTCGCCATAAAAAATCTGAAGGACCTTGAAATAAAGGCCCTGATCTGTATAGGGGGAGATGGTACCTTGGGGATTGCTTATAAACTTTTTAAGGACGGAATCCCGGTGATTGGAGTTCCAAAAACGATCGACAATGATCTGAGGGGAACCGAGATCACCTTTGGATTCGACTCTGCTCTCTCCATCGCCACAGAGGGAATCGATCGAATTCATACGACTGCCCAGTCCCACCATCGGGTCATGATTGTGGAGGTTATGGGGCATCGGGCAGGATGGATAGCTCTTTATTCAGGAATTGCAGGAGGGGGGGATATTCTTCTCATTCCTGAAATTCCCTATGAGATTGAAGTGGTGATCGAAAAAGTAAAAGAAAGAAATAAAAAAGGGAAGAGATTTAGTATCCTCGTGGTCGCAGAAGGAGCAAAACCCAAAGGGGGTGACATCATCATTCAGAGAATTGTTAAAGAAAGCTCTGATCCCATTCGACTTGGAGGAATAGGTTTTGTGCTCGGAAGGCAGATAGAAGAACTTACCGGTCTTGAGACGAGAACGGTAGTCATGGGGCATCTCCTCCGGGGAGGAACCCCTACCGCATTCGACCGAGTTTTGGCGACCCGATTGGGCGCAAGATCCATGGAAATGGTGAGAGAGAGAAGGTTTGGCTATATGGTCGGGGTGAAGGGAGGGGACCTGATCGATGTCCCTTTAAAAGAAGTAGCCAGAGGACCAAGGAGGATCCCTCTCGATCACCCCCTTCTTAAGGTCGCCCGTTCGGTTGGAACCTCTTTTGGAAATGAATGAAATTGTGACTATCCTTAGAAAAAAAGAGAGACAATTGATTTTATCATTTGAAATTACTACATTTTTCCCTTTAACTCTAAGGCCTCTGACACAATTTCAACGACTTGTTCAAAACTAAAAGGCTTCGAGACCACGAGATCAATCCCGCTCTCCTTCATCTTCTCTCGATTCAATTCCATCCCCCACCCGGTAATCATCGCCACAGGAATCTTCGGATTCAATTGTTTAATCCTCTTCCCGACCTCCCATCCTGAGATTTTGGGCATTCCTAAATCAGTGAAGACGAGATCAAACTCTTCCTGTTTAAATCGTTCAATCCCTTCTTCACCATTGGAGGCCACCGCCACCTGATGCCCTTTTGATAGAAGAATCTTAGCCAGAACCTCCCTGACCGGGTCCTCATCATCGATCACCAAAATTCGAGCCTGCCGTTTCTGTTCAAGGGCTCTGACCCCCTTCTTTTCAACCTCCCCCCTTTCCTCCTCATATCCCTTAGGAAGGTGAATGATGAAGGTCGTTCCCTTCCCGCTTTCGCTCTCGATCAAGATCTCTCCTCCATGACGCTTTATAATCCCATAGGAAACACTGAGACCCAGGCCAGAGCTTCCTACCCCTTTGGTCGTAAAAAAGGGATCAAATACCCTCTTTTTTACCTCTTCAGACATTCCTATTCCTGTATCGGAGACCCTCACCTCTACCCAATCCTCTGAATGGGGATGGGTGGAGAGGGTGATCTTTCCACCGTATGGCATCGCATCTACAGCATTGAAGACCATATTGGTTAATACCTCTCTCAACTCGGATGGATTTCCCATGATGGGAGAAACCTCTCCTAATTGGAGATGAAGCTGGATCTGGATTCCCTTCTGTTGCGCCTGATCTTTCCACCGGGGTTCGGTGATCGTGGCGACTTCTTGGAGGATCTCGTTCAGATTTAGAGAAATGAAGGTGGAATCCCTTCTAATCCCCGTAAATTCCTGAATCCGACGAACTGTCTCGGCTCCGTCTTTTGAGGCCTTCTCAATCACCTTCAGTCTCTCCTGAATCTCCTCAGCCCCTAACTGGTGAAATTGATGGAGCAGAAGCTGGATGTTTCCGAGAATGACGGCCAACACATTATTGAAATCATGAGCGACCCCGCTTGCCATCTCTCCCATGGCCCTCAATTTCTCGATCTGAATCATCTGATCCTGGGCCTTTTTCAACTCGATGAGGGTTTGCTTCAGTTCTGAAAAGAGTTGAGCATTCTCTATAAAGATACCGATCTGACTGCAAAAGGAGGAGAGGGTCTTGAGAGACTCTTCATCAAAGGGGCTCCTTTCATAACTCTCAATATCGAGAACACCAATAACCCGATCTCTCACTTTTATGGGAAAGGCCGCTTCTGACTTCACTTCTGGGAGTCCCAAAATATATCTTGAATCTCTGGAGACATCTGGAACATAGAGGGGTTCTCCCTGTTGAGCTACCCAGCCCACAATTCCATCTACTCCCACTCTAAATCGTAAATGTTTGACCTCTTCCGGGTCTACTCCAATGACTTTCCGGATATAGAGTTCATTTTTTTCCTGATCCAGGAGAAGGATCGTGCACAAAGGATAGCCCCATTGTTCCTTTAATAGAAAAAGGGCCTTTTGAAGCAATTCATCCAAGTCCAGAGTAGAGGAGAGTTGTTTCCCGATCTCGTAGAGGGTCGTGAGTTGTTTAATTTTTAATAGAGAGTCTTCGTAGAGTTGTGCATTTCCAATGGCAATTCCTGCCTGGTGAGCAAAGTTTGAGAGAAGATCGATTTCCTCCTTTCGAAAATGTCTCTTGGGATTGGTCGTCCCAATCGTCATGCCCCCAATAACCATCTCTCTCACAATTAAAGGAACTCCGATCACTTCTCTAAAATGATACTCATCCAGCTCCTTTAATCGTTTCGGATTTTGATCATAATTTGCATAATGGACGGGAACCTTCTTCTTCAAGACTTCTCCGATAACTCCCTTTGAATCGAGGGAGACCTCTTTTCCGATCATGGATTCAGGAAGCCCATGAATAATGACATACCGATAGGTTTGATTCCGATTATCCCAAAGGGCTATAGTTCCTGCCTCCACTTTTAACAGATCGATAGCCTTTTCCATAATCTTCCGGAGAATAACATCCAACTCAAGTTTGGAGGCGATCTCCTGACTGATTGAGTAAAGGGTTTTCAGTTCTTCAAGGCGTTTCACATTCTCGGAATAGAGAAAGGCTCTTTCCAATGCGCTACTAATAATCTGTCCTATCGAAGTAAAGAGGTTTTTGCTGAAAGGGGTGAATTGATAAAATTCCCGACGAGCAATATTTAAGGTCCCATAGATTCTATTCCTTGTCTTTAAAGGAATCACGGCGAGGGATTTTAATCCTTCCTGGATGGCCAAGGGGATGGCTTCAGGGTAATCAGGGTAATTATCGATAAACATAGGCTCCCCGGTAAGAACGACTTTCCCCGTCGCTCCAACCCCTAATTTCCATCGTTTCATCTCTTTGGAAAATGCTTTGGAGAACCCTCGATGGGCGACATAGACCAACTCTTGCTCCGTCTCATCGAGGAGGTAGATCCCGGCAGACTTCACATCTGTGAGCTCCAAGATCTTATCAAGGCTTTTATTTAAAATCTCGTCGAGATCGATAGATTCATTAATACTCTGGCTTATCCTATTTAGAATGGAAAGCTCCTGATCAAGTGTTACGGGCTCCAGATCTCTATGCTTTTTCTCCCTCCTCATCCTTTACTCCATTGAATGGCTTTTTGAAATCCATTCACTCTCTTCTTTTAATGTTTCCCAGAAAGTCATGGCTTCACTTAAAAGTTCTTTTAATAACCTAAATTGAGCGATTCTTAGGATTATTTAAAGATAACCCTTCTGGATTCCCGTTTTCACGGGAATGACGTTTTCATTTATTGATTGGTAGTCGTCATTCCTGCGTAAGCAGGAATCCAGTATCATTGATTCAATGAAAGACGAAAAATCGCTCAATTTAGGAATAAATTACTTTCTTAAGGTAATGATGTCAACTCTTTAATCTCTTTTTGGATCTCCTCCATCTCCATGCTTCCTCTATCCAACTCTTCTAATGCGGTTCGGAGATGCAAAAGGGCATTCTTTTTATCCCCTTTCAATCTAAAATATTTCCCGAAAAAAAAATGAGACAGTCCTTTCTGTCCGAGCCTTCCATAAATAGAACCCAGGCTATGATAGACATCCAGGAATTCAGGATTCTTCTTCTGTACTTTTTGAAAAAGGGTCAAAGCTCTGGTAAAATCCCCGTTCATCTGGTTAACCCTGCCTAAGTAAAAGAGTGTCAGGGAATCTGCCTCCTGACCTTGAAAGATCGAAAGTATGTCCTCCAGATGCTTCCTCGCTTGCTCAGGTTTTCCTGCAAGGAAGTAAGCAATCCCGAGTTCCCTGAGAAGATCTGTGTCTTGCGGAGCACAGGCTAATCCCACCTGAAAGATTTCGATCGACTTATCCAATCTGCCCATCTTTCGATAGGCAAGCCCCAATCCATAATAGGCCTCCACCCTTTTGGGGTCCTCGTCCACCAGAGATTGAAAATGGATGACTGCTGTATGGGGTTCCCTATCCTCTACCAGAGCCCTTGCTCGAATCTTCTCATATCCTCCCACTACTCTAAAGGGACCTTCAGACCTTGGTATGCTCTGAAGAAGATTTCCCATGAGGGAGATTCGATCTTCAATTGCCGGATGGGTTGAGAGGTAGAGAGGAATTTTTGGGAAGGAAGTAAGACTCAATCTATAAATCTTATTCATAAACGTGATTAGTCCATGAGGATCATAACCCGCCTTTATCATGTATCGAAGGCTGTTTTGATCCGCTTCCACCTCCATTTCCCGGGTATATTTTAAGGCGAGGGCTTCCGCGGTCGCCATAGCAGTCGCTGCCATGGCCTCTGATGCCTTTCCCCCGCCTCCTACCAGCAGCCCGGCTACGATGGCGGCCATGGTGGCAATATTGATTCGCTTTGACCTCTCAATCATTTGCACGACGTGTCGGGCCATGACGTGGGCGATTTCGTGACTGATCACCCCTGCAAGCTCCTGTTCATTATCTGCCAGAACAAGCAGTCCGGTAGTCAAAAAAATATGGCCTCCTGGGATAGCATAGGCATTAGGTTCCGAATGTTTGATAAGATAAAACTTAAATTCAAAAGGAATCGGTCCAGCATGAGAAACTAAGTTCTCTCCTATTTGTTGAATATAATGATCGAGGATGAGGTCTCTTATTCGCTCCACACTCCTTTCCATTTCAAGAAGAATCTTCTCTCCTAATTTCTTCTCCTCGGCTACAGTCATGGCCTTGGCTAAACCGCGATACCCTGAGCCAAGGAAGAAGGTAAAAATTAAGAGAAAGATCAAAAAACTTTTATGAATTCTCAAATCAACCCCCCGTTCTCCTTTTAGCATATTAACACGTTCTCTCTGGTTCTACAATGAAGAAAAATGAAAGGGTTCATCCTGTCAGGCCAGAATGATTTTCGCCCTTGATCGATTAATTACGTCACTCCAGGCTTTAGCTTTGATTCAATGATCCTAAGAGAACCGGGAAAAATAAGGACATGAAATTAAAAAAAAGCCCTATATATCCCTCTTAGATTGGGTGGGGTTTGGATGGTGGGAGTAAGAGGATATATAGGGCCAAAAAATGTTTTTTTTATTTTTATGCACCTTTCCAGCTTTTGATCGTCTCGTTGAGGCTTTGGACGATGCTGTAAAGGCGTCGAATGGACCTGGGTGACCTTCCCTCTCCTTCTGGGTAAAGGGGATAAACCTTTCCACCTCCTTCCGGAGCCGCTTCACCAAATTCAACCACTTGACCTCTGCCCTCCGCTTTAAGTCTCTCAAGTTCCAAACCATGTTCCAATTCCATTTCATGTTCTGTCATTTCTCCAGTGATCCATGCCCAGTTCATGGGGTAAACGTCTGGATTAAAAATCACGGAGTAAAAATGCCAGACAATAATGGTCAGGGTCGCTAAAACCGCTTCATAGAAATGAACGGTTCTTGCTAAATTATAGGTCCATTGGGGAAAATATCTCAACCACTCTACCTCAAACCATAAGATAAACCCTGTAATGGTCATGACTAAGGTTCCCCAGATCAACCCCAAATATTCAAACTTCTCTCTAAAATTAAACCGTCCCATCTTAATCTGTTTTGGGGGTTGATTGATGAAAAGATTATTTTTCAATGTCTCCCATAAATCCAGAACATCTTTCCAGGTCGGAATCATATCCCTAATGATTCCCCTTCCTCTTTTTGTAAAGGCACAATAAAGGATATGATACCCTCCTAAGAACACAATGGCCACCCCGGAGAGCCGATGGAGAAACCCTCGAAGGGTCATTCCAGCGGGGATCTCTGTGATCGGAGAAGTCCAAAAGGCGGTTGGGAAACTAAGAGCAAAACCCGTTATGACTAAGATTGTAAAGTTGATAAACAGATTTAAATGTTGAAGCCTTTCATTCAAGGTCATCCGGAGATATCTTTTTTTCATACCCATCCACTCCTCTTTTATTTAGGCCTCCGTTCGATCGTCTTTCGAAGCCAATCGGTAAAATTAAAGAATACCATACCCCCAATGACGACGACGATTAATACAATATAAATAATCTTAACCCATCCAACAATTCGATCGCCTATTTCTTCTGCCTTTGGAGATGGAATGGCGTGGATCTTTCCTTTGGCAAAGTTCTCAGAAGCCCCGGGGTGGCAATTCCCACAGGTTTTCTGGAGATTCCCGGGATGAACAGAGGATTTCGGATCTGTAGAGGGACGAATATCATGGATTCCATGGCAACTCGCACAGTTGGCTGAATAGGTATCTCCCCCTTTATAAGAGAGACCATGAAAACTCTCATAATAAGATTTTACTGGGGTGGTAGTAATTCGATATTCTTTTGAAATCCTTTCTGCAGCATGGCATTGAGGACAGGTCGTCAGAGCGATGCGTCTTTCGTGAACAGGTGAATCGGGATCTACTTTCGCCTTAATCCCATGAATCCCATGACAGGTTGTACAGGTTGGAGCATCGCTTCTCCCCCTTGCCGCTAATATCCCATGGATACTCTCCACGAATTGCTGGGTAATCTCAGGATGACAGCCTCCGCAGGTTTGAGGAATATTGGATCGAAAGATCGTAGATTTCGGATCGATCAAAGACCTCAGATTATGACTCCCGTGACAACTGATGCAGGTCACCTCTCCTGACCTCCCATGAACACTCTTTTTAAACTCCTCTCCAGGAATAATCGAACCTAATGCATGTTCCCTCACAAACTCAATATCGGAATGACAACGATTACAGGTTTGATCGATGTTGGATTTATGGGTTTTAGATTTAGGGTTTTTGCTTGGTAAGATGTCATGCTTCCCATGGCACTCATGGCAGTAGGCAGCTCGTTCTGTCCCTTTCATGATCATTTTGGAATGAAGTCCCTGGAGATACTCCTTCTCTGCCTCTTTATGGCAGGAGCCACAATTTACCCTTTTGTCAGCCTTTTTCTTGCCACCTTCGGCATGGGTATCATCTTTAATATGGATATGACAATCTGAACATGAAAGTTTTCCATGGGCTGAATTTTTAAATTCTCCTTCATTGACATAGAGAGAGATGGTCCTTCCCCTTTCATCCTCTCTCTTTAAAGTTGGATCTTTATGGCATTCCAAACAAAAACTGTTTTTTGTCCATCCTTCACCTAATCCAAAAACGAAAAGGAGTAAGAAGGAAAAGACCATTGAAAAGAGAACTAAAGGTTTATTTTTACCTTCTTTTTCTCTCATGATAACCCCCTCGGAATTACAAGACACTTAAGAGTATTTAAACCCCCACCTATGTTTATTCTGGTTTAACGTTAATATTGCATTTCATGTGCCAACACAGA
>CALIBK010000005.1 GCA_938045955.1 uncultured bacterium
AACCTGAATCCTGCGTGAACATGTCATTCCCGCGCAGGCGGGAATCCAGAAAAACCCTATAATACTGGATTCCTGCTTTCGCAGGAATGACACCACTTGGCATAATATTAACCTAACAAAAAGGTAACTCAAAATTATAACATTAAAATAAGGCCCAGGATATCGAATAATATTTTGTTTTTTATCTACCTTATAGGGGCATGATTTCATTTTTTTAAATTTACGCAGGATTTAGGATTATTTAAAGATAAACCCCTTCTGAATTCCTGTTTTTAAGAGAATGATATTTAATTCATTGGATTATAGTCGTCATTCCTGCGGAAGCAGGAATCCAGTATCTTTAATTCAGTTAATGACGAAAAATCGCTCATTTTAAATTTAAATAAACATTTTTCTATAATGGAGGCTCAACCCTGATTCTTCCTGTCGATGTAGCTAACGAGATTGTTCTTGTACTATTTTTCGTGTTCTTTAAGGTCACACTGCCTGTAGATGCCGTGGAATTGGGGTTAAACAGAAACCTGCTTTCCGGGGGAAATGAAGAAATCTGAATGCCTGCTGGAAGGTTCTGTTGGGCTCCTTCGGGAATCCATTCCCCTGACGAGTTTTTATATTCAATAATATAACTTCCTGCATCTGGAAACCTTACTCGAAAATCTGTATTCATTGATACTGCTTTCATTTGTGCTGTTCTCATTGCAGAGACGATATCCCTCGCTGCGCTTCTTAGACGATAATTTGGTATCCAGGCACCAATGTTAGGAGCAATAAGGGTTGCCCCAATTGCAATAATCACCATCACAATAACTAATTCAAGAAGGGTGACTCCTTTTTTATTCATATTCACTCCATTTTTATTGATTAAAGATGAGCAAATACTATGCCATTTTATTTCTATCTTCATAATTTGTTGAAATTAAAATAGATTTTAATAAATTAATCTGGTCATAAAATTTTCTTTTCTAAAAATTGTCTATAGGGGTATGAATTTTTTACATAATCGAAATTTTTGTATTTATCTAATCTCTACAACTAAGGTATAATTTTGTATGCATTTTGCACCTTCATCATCAGTAACCTCGATTTCGATAAAATGGGATCCTTTATCCTCGTTCTTGATATCCCAGATAATCTGGCCAGTCTTTTCATCTATTTTCATTCCCTTAGGTCCTCTCTTTAGAGTGAAGGTAATTGGGTCGTTATCTGGGTCTATTGCTTCTACTTTGTAAAGATACCTTACTCCTTCTATCGAAATTGGAGGGGTAGAGATGATTTGGGGAGGACTATTAGAAATAATCACAGGAACAGATTTTTTAGAATTTCCGAAAGATTCTTTGTCATCAGGAGTTACAGTAACAGTAATATTATCCCCTTTTTTGAAATAACCTTTGTCCAGAATTTCTCCGTAAACATCTTCAATCGGATGTCCATTTCTTTCCCATCGATAGGTGTAATAGATAAAATCACCATCAGCATCATAACCCTTTATATGAGCTTTTAAAGATTCCCTGACGGAGGGTATCTTGGGCTCTATCCAGACTTCTTGAATGACAGGGGGGGAATTTAAGATTCTTACAGCCTCTGAAGATACACTTTTCCCTTCATTCTTTCCATCATATGGGGTAACCATGACCCGAATCAGATCGCCTTTTTTAAAATGACCGCCCTTAAGAACACTCCCTTCTTCTCCGACAATCTCCGCATCATTTTTCATCCATTGATAACGATAGGTTACATTATCATGGTCTGGATCTCTGCTTTGCACGTAAACAGTTAAATCGCTTTCTTTAGTCGGGTTTTCAGGCAAGATCGTTATCGAGGTAATGATAGGAGGAGAGTTAACTTTTGACATTATTTCTTTCTCCTCTTTTTTACCACAGGAGAGAATAAGAAAGCATATTATTAGAAAAATGAAGATCCATTTTTTATTCATCTTAATTTCCTTTAAATTCTCCTCTATCTCTGTGAAAAATTTCGTCCTCAACAATTCCATAATCCTTTATTTTATAAAGTAAAGCCCTATGACTGATTTCGAGAAGACGAGCAGATTGTGAATGATTTCCTTTTGTCTTTTTCAATGCCTTTTTGATAAGAGCGATTTCAAGGAGCCTCGAGGCTTTCTTTATGGAATACTCATCGTCATTCAATGGAAGGATGGCTATCTCCTCTCTTGGATATTGAATCTCCAAAGGAAGATTTTCGAGTTCTATATTTTCTCCATCGGTTAACACCATCGCTCTCTCAATGGTATTCTCGAGTTCTCTTACATTCCCTGACCATCTATGATTCATCAACAATTCTAAAGCTTTTTGAGAAATCCCTTTAATCTCTTTATTTAGTGTTTGATTATATTTTTTTATGAAGTGTTCGATTAAGAGAGGAATATCTTCTTTCCTTTCCCGGAGTGGAGGGAGATGGATATGAAGAACATTTAAACGATAAAAGAGATCTTCTCTGAATCTACCTTCGTTCACTTCCTTTACAAGGTCTTTAATCGTAGCAGCAATTACTCTTACATCAATTTGAATCGATTTTGACTCCCCTACCCTTCGGATCTCTCCATCCTGAAGAACCCTCAAGAGTTTAACCTGAAGCTGCGGAGGTAGTTCCCCGATTTCATCCAGGAATATTGTCCCTCCGTCGGCTTCTTCAAAAAGCCCTTTCTTTGCTCGAATAGCATCCGTAAAAGCACCTTTCACATGACCGAAGAGTTCGCTTTCAAGGAGATTTTCAGGAATGGCTCCACAGTTCACAGGAACAAAAAGCCTCTTTGAACGATCGCTGTTATAATGAATAGCTCTTGCAATCAGTTCTTTTCCCGTTCCACTTTCTCCGGTAATCAGAACAGTAGATTTATACGGAGCTACTTTTTTGATTACTTCAAAGATTTTAAGCATTTTATCGTTTTTACTCACGATATTTTCAAAACTAAACTCCTTCTTCACCTCCTTTCTTAATAGCTCATTCTCTTTTCTCAGCCTTTCCCTTTCTTCTGCTTTTTTCAGGGTAAGGATAATTTCATCAGGTTTAAAGGGTTTTGAGATGTAATCATAAGCCCCTAATTTCATTGCCTCGATTGCCGTATCTACTGTGCCATAAGCGGACATCATAATAATAGGAGCCTCGATCCCTGACCTGATCATTTCCTGAAGAACCTCCATCCCGTCCATCCCCGGCATTCGAATGTCACACAATATATGGTCATATGGGGAGAGAGAGGCCTTTTTTATTCCTTCGTCTCCATTCGCAGCCCCCTCCACCTCGTATCCCTCTTTCTTCAGAATCATCGTAAGAACATTTCGAAAACTCTCTTCGTCATCTATAATAAGGATCCGTCTGGGAATCATTGAAAACCTCCTGAATTAAATCTAACCTGCATTGAGCGATTTTTCGCCATTCATTGAATCAAGTATTCTGGATTCCTGCTTCCGCAGGAATGACGACTACCCACCCAATGAACGAAAATATCATTCCCGTGGAAACGGGACTCCAGAGAATGGGCTTATCTTTAAATAATACTAAGAATCGCTCAATTTAGGTCTAAAATATATCATTCTGTCGTTATCTCCTTTACAGGAAAATAGAGCTCAAAAGTTGATCCTTTTCCGTATTCACTTTCAACTCGAATCTCACCTCCAAGGGATTCAATAATTCTGAGAGAAACTGAAAGTCCGAGCCCTGTCCCTTTATCTGGATCTTTCGTTGTAAAAAAGGGATCAAATATTCTTTTTAAGTCCTCCTGTTTGATCCCTGTTCCCGTATCAGAGATTCGGGTTCGGAGAAGGCGTTCTCCATTTAAAAATTTGGTATTCACCCCATTTCCAGCAATGAGCTCATCTGTCTTTATCTTTAATGTTCCACCATTGGGCATGGCATCCACAGCATTTAAAATAATATTCATAAAGACCTGAGAAAGTTGGGACTCATCCCCGTGGATTCGTGGAAGATTGGGTTGAAGCTCTAATTTGGTCTGGATATGTTTAAAACTTTTTTGATAGGAAAGCAGTGAAAGAGTATTCTCAATAATTTGGTTTACATCCACCTCTTTCATCTCAAATTTTGTAGGCCTGGCATAGTTCAGAAGTTCGCGAACGATTCGATTAATCCTTTCAATCTCTCTTTCGATCATCCTCAGATAGTTCCTCTGCTCTTCTTTATCAATTCCTTCTCTTGATAGCAGGCTTGTATAACCCAGGATAGAGCCCAAGGGATTTCCCACCTCATGGGCGACCCCTGCAGCAAACCTTCCGATGGAGGCCAATTTTTCGGTGCGGATTAGCTCCTCCTGAGCTTCTTTCAGTTTCTTATTTGCAAGTTCAAGGGATTCAAGGTGTTTCTCGATCTTTTCCTGTTTCTCTCTTAATCGTTCTGTCATTCGATTAAACGAAGATATGAGCTGTCCAATTTCGTTATTTGAATTGACTTCGATGGTCTGATTAAAATCTCCATTGCTGATCCTTCTGGTCAAGGATACAAGTTCTTTTAGAGGTTTTACGAACACCCTCGAAAGAAGAAAACTTCCAAAAACAATTAATACTATCGAGTCAAGGATGATTAAGGTCAAAAACATTCTTTGGTAATCTATTAGATGTTTCATCATATCATCGATTGAAAATTCTATTAAAATCCCCCCGAGTATCTTCCCCTGAACCCACAGGGGTGAGGAAATCATTAATCTTTGATACCCAGAAACCCAGAACCCTTCTTCTTTCGTAAACTCGATCTCCAGGGAATTGGATTGAATGGATTGCTTTAAAAGAGGATAGGGGCAGGTTTTGCCCATCCATTCAGGCTTTAGACTTATGATGACTTTATTTTCCAGGTCGGTGATAATGAAATGATTAAGATTTCTCTTTTTTCCGTAGATTTGAATGAATTCCTGAATCTCCTCAATCAAAAGAGGATGGGTTAACGAAATGGGTTGCTTTCCGCGAAGAAGAAACCCGAGAAAGGTCTGAACATCCTGAATAATAGCTTTTGCATTTTTTGTTTTTTCTTCGAGGATATTTCTCTCGTTTACCTTGGTCGTTGTGAAACCTATTAAAAATATAGCTGCGAGCATCAGAAGGGAAATATTAATAATCACTTCTGTTCTGAGGGAGACATCCAATCGTTTAAATAGCCACGATGGTTTCTTCATTTATTTAATCATCTCCCTGCATGGAGATACCATCTTATCAAATCCTCTCCAAAAAAGAGCGAGAGGGCTGCTCCAAGGGAGAGAAATGGACCGAATGGAATAGCGTATTTAAAATCTTTTCCTTTTATGAGGATCAGGACTACTCCAACGATCGATCCAATCAGAGAACTCAAAAGAATGGTCAGAATCACTGCCTTCCATCCTAAAAAAGCTCCAATCATAGCAAGGAGTTTCACATCCCCTCCTCCCATCCCTTCTCTTTTAAAGAGCCATTGGTATCCAGTGGCAACCAAAAAAAGAATTCCTCCTCCTGAAATCAATCCAATGAGAGAATCCCAGAAAGAAATATTGGGTAGAATCAACGAAGCCAGCACTCCTGCTCCAATCCCCGGAAGGCTAATCACATCAGGAATAATCTGGTGATAAAGATCAATCGCTGTGATCACAATCAATGCCGAAACGAAAGCAAAATAAATAATGTAACTTAAGGAGACTCCAAAATGAACAAAAAGAAAGAGTGAACTTAAGGCTGTAATCCCCTCTATAACTGGATATTGTATAGAAATAGAATGATGGCAATACCGACATTTCCCCCCCAATAATAAGAAGCTAATAATTGGTATATTATCGTAAAAACGAATAGGGGTCTTACAATGAGGACAACGGGAGCCTGGAGAAACGATTGACTCTTCCCGGGGAAGCCTGTAGATACAGACATTCAAAAAACTCCCCACCATCGCCCCTAATATGATCGCACCGAATATAAACATTTATTTCTTCAACCCAAATTGAGCGATTCTTAGTATTATT
>CALIBK010000006.1 GCA_938045955.1 uncultured bacterium
TGAAATTTCAATAAATTTTTAATGACTTTTTTCAATTTTTTTCTTGACAAACTATATTTTGTGTTCTATAATAGTTTACGTTTCAACATATAGAATTTCAGAGCTGAGAGGGAAGGTTTAAAGATGAGTTACATTATTTGTGATAAAAGAAAAGGAAGTCCAAAAATTCATATAGAGGTCTGTCGCCGTAAATGTAAATTTTTAAATGAATGTAAGGTATATAAAGAATTTATGAATAATTCAGAGAAAAAAGAGAGTTAAGACCTCCCCACCTGCTTGATGACAATTTCTCCGATGAGCGGGGGGAATTGTCAGATAAAAAGCAGGTCTTCATACCCCTCCTTTCTTAAAAAAGGCGCCTTTATTTAAGGCGCCTTTTTTTTACCCAATATCTCCCCATTCATATTGGAGAATACTCATCAGGCAGAGGCTTGCCGTTTCGGCCCTGAGAATCCTTTCACCCAAGCTAATGGGGATAAATCCACCTTTTTTTGAATTCTCAATCTCCTCTTCACTGAATCCTCCCTCCGGCCCAACGACAAAGAAGATCTCTTTTAACATTCTTAACTCTTTTAAAAAATTTTTTAATCTTCTCTTTTCCTTCTCCCATAAGATCAGACGAAGAGATTGAGGAGAGGCGGATTGAAGCATTTCTGAAAAGTCAAGGGAGGGAATGATCTCCGGAATCTTTGCTCTTCCACATTGTTTAGAGGCTTCAATGGCAATTTTTTGCCATCGATGATGACGGTTCAATCTTTTAGACTTATCCAATAAGGGAATAGAACGGGATGAAAAGAAGGGGATGATCTTTTTAACCCCTAACTCGGTTGCTTTCTGGATTAAATAATCCATCTTCTCCCCTTTCAATAGGCTCTGTGCAAGGGTGATCTCCAATGGAGATTCTTTCTGGATAGAAAGAATCTCTTCAATACGAAGATATACGCTACGGGTTCCCTGGTCAATGATGATTCCCCTATACTCCTTCTCCTGACCATCAAAGAGGATGAGTTCATCCCCCTCCTTAAGACGAAGGACTCTCCGGATATGACGGACTTCCGGTCCTGTAATTCTTAATCGCCCGTCTTCAATCTCTGGATTGGGAAGATAGAATCTTGCCATCCTTTTCTCCTAAAATGAATGAAGAATTTAAATTCCATTCTTTTGAAAAGTGAGACAAACCCACTCTTCATCCTTGCTGGTTTCGAGATAATTAAGAGACCTTGATTTTAAATAATGATTGCAAACCTTCTGTTCGTCCTCCTGAAGGATTCCAGAAAGGATTAGAATCCCTTCGGGTTTCAGACGAGTCTCCATAGGGTCACGGAGTCTCCAGAGCGTCTTTAAATCGATATTGGCCACGATGAGATCAAATTCTTTTCTTATCCTTCCGATGCCTCCCTTTCTAAGATGGATGACCCCGGAGAGATGATTTTGTTCCACATTTTTTCTTGCAAGCTTCAGCGCCTCTTCATCAATATCGATCCCCCACACCTCTCCTGCTCCCAAACGAGCAGCCACAATGGATAAGATCCCTGACCCTGTTCCCACATCGAGAACCGAACCTCCCCTCTCCTTAAGCCTCTTCATCAGGGCCTTTATACAAAGTCTGGTGGTACTATGAGTACCTGTCCCAAATCCCATCCCGGGAGTGATCAGAACAGGAATCTCTCCCTTTTTCGGTCTTATCTTGACCCAGGGAGGTAAAATTATTAGTTTAGAGCCGACCCGAACAGGTTTGAAATATTTCTTCCATCCCTCACTCCAATCCTGTTCATTAAGGAATTGGATTTTGATCTCGATGGAAGGAAATTGAGGAAAAATCCCCTTAAGAGATTTTAAATACTTCTCAAGGGCTCTAATCACTCCATCTATCCTCACTTTATCCGGGAAATAAGCCCTGAGGAGATTAACATTCTTATTCTCTTCGATTTCCTCGACTCCTGAAGCTCCCTGTTCTATCAAAAAGTGAGAAACCATATCGAAATATTCTTTCGGAATCCTCAGGGAAATAAGATTCCATCCTCTCATGAAAGAAACCCTATCACCTGGAGGATCGAGATGTCAACGAGTCTTTTTATATGCCTTAATCTTTCACTGAAGGGTGAAAATCCTTTCGGCCTGACAAGGGTGTTCCCGAAACCCTTAGGACGCAGATGAATTCGGTATAAAATGGATTCCTATATTTCAGAGTTGATTTTATAAAATTAAAAAGGTAAATTTCACAAAAATCAAAGGGGATAAAGAATGGCTATTTCTATTCGAACCCTCTCAAAAAATATCAATCTCATCTTCCTTATCGCATTCCTCTCCGGTCTTTTATTTGGAAACCATGCCTCTTCCCTTAAGGGATATATCTTGCCTGCCCTCGTCCTTATTATGTCCCTCTCAACCACTCAGATTACCCTCTCTGAACTCATTCATTTTAAACATTATCTTCGAGATATTTTGATTGTCTTTTCGATCAACTATCTTCTCCTAAGCGGAATAATTCTTTTGTTCAATCAATGGGTTATTAGAGACCAGGACCTTTACTCGGGGTTCGTGGTTATGGCAGCAATTCCTTCGGCCATCGCCATCCTTCCTTTCACCTATCTCCTTAAAGGAGAAATGATGGTCTCCTTGATTGGCTCTGCAAGCCTCTATCTCCTTGCTCTGGGAATGGCTCCCCTCATCTCTTTTCATTTCTTAGAGATCGGTCGGATCGAACCCCACCGATTGATCTCCTCTCTCATCCAGTTAATTCTTATCCCTTTTATTGTCTCGAGAATTTTACTCAAATGGAAAACCTATCCTTCGATCAAGGATCATATAACCCCGCTCGTCACGCTCACTTTCGGATTTATTATTTTCATTGTCATTGGAATCAATCGTTCTACCTTTCTCGGGCATTTCGATATCCTTTTTACTGTCTCGTGGATTGCTTTTCTCCGAACCTTTGGAACCGGCCATCTCGTTCATCTCGTCTCAAGGATTTTTGGGATAGATCGAAAGAGAAGGATGAGTTATGTCCTGTTCGGATCGTTTAAAAATCTTGGACTGGCGGCAGCCATCTCGATCTACCTTTTTAATGAAAGGGCTGCCATTCCTTCTGCGGTATCCATTCCTTTTGAAATCCTGTTCTTCATCTGGTTTAATTATTATCAAAAAAGGTGGGATCCTGAAAGCTCCTGAATTTTATTAAAATAAGAATGGAGGGCTCCGAATAAATGCGCTTCCTCTTTTATTTTAAATAAATGGGAACGAAAGGAGGCGCTTAACGGAAGCCCTTTCGTATACCAGGCGATGTGCCTTCGGATCTCTTTTATGGCTTTATCTTTCTGATAATATTCCATTAAAAGGATCCAGTGACGCTCAATTGCTCCGATCCTCTCTTTTAATGTGGGAACTCTTGAAGAAGAAAAGATCCACGGGTTCCCGAGGCTCCCCCGTCCAATCATCACCCCATCGCAACCTGTCTCCCTTAATCTCCCCATGGCCATCTGGGGATCGGTAATATCTCCATTTCCGATCACAGGAATTGAAACAGACTGTTTGACTCTTCTTACCAGATCCCAGTCGGCTTTTCCGTAAAACCTCTGAACCCCTGTCCGGGGATGAATAAAGATCCCATCCACCCCGCAATCCTCTGCTATCCTTGCAATCTCTATAGCATTCTGGTGTTTCTCATCCCAACCCGAACGAATCTTGATTGTGAGGGGGATCCGGATGGTTTTCTTTACCATCATGAGAATCTCTCTGACCCTTTCAGGGTGACGCATTAGCTCCACCCCTGCTTTGACCCGAATCACCTGAGGTGCTGGACATCCCATGTTAATATTGATCCCATCAGCACCCAAGGACTCTGAAAGGAGTGCAGCCTCCGCTAAATTCACCGGATCGGATCCAAATAATTGGACGAAGAGAGGGTGATCGTCCCTGTTGATCATGAGTAGGTCCTCTCTCTTTTTCATCAGTCCCTCGGCGCTGATCATCTCTGTAAAGGTAAGGCAACACCCATATTCTCTCATTATCTGTCTGAAGGGATAATCGGTTATCCCCGACATTGGGGCAAGAACCAACAAGCCGGTCACCGTAAGATTCCCAATCCTCATAAAAGGAAAAAAACCATTGAATCAGGGCTTTTGTTTATCGTTCCATTTTTTTTTAATCAATTGAATCGCTTCATCGATCCTTAATGGGCTCCCAAAATCAAGACCCTCTTTCTTCAGACCTCTAAAAAGACGGATCAAGGTAGGTTCTTCTAAATTAAAATTCTCCAGTTCCTTAAACCTTCCAAAGATCTCCTCCGGGCTTCCTCTCTCGCTTAAATGTCCGTGGCCATGCATCAGATAAAGGATATCGCTGACCTCGGATACAAGATCCACTTCATGGAGAGTCATAATAAAGGTGATCCCCTTTTCCCTATTGAGTTCATTCAGGATGGAGATAAGTTCCTTCCTTGAAAGGGGATCCAGTCCTGTAAAGGGTTCATCAAGAATGAGAAGATCGGGTTCCATGACCAGGGCTCCTGCCAGGGCAACCTTTTTCTTCTCGCCACCTGAAAGGTAATGGACCATCTTCTTCTGCAGAGACCCAAGGTTCAGCTTCTCAATGACAGCCTCTGCCAATCCCTTTGCCTTTTTCTTCTCCAATCCATAATTTAAAGGGGCAAACAGAATGTCATCATACACGGTGGGACCCAGGATCTGTTCATCCACATCCTGCATTACGACACCGATCCTCTCCCTGACCTCTGGATACTCTTTTGTGGGATCGATTCCAAAAACCCTGACCCTCCCTTCTTTCGGCACCAAAAGTCCGAGAAGATGTTTAAGAAGGGTGGTCTTTCCACACCCATTGGAGCCCAGGATAGAAACCCTTTCCCCCCGGTTCACCACAAACTCAAGGCCACAGATCTGAACCTTGGTTTGATCGGGATAGACATGGGTAATACAATCGACTTCAATAATCCTTTCTCTTCCTTCCATTCTCTTAATCACTCCTATAATGGATTCTATTCTTAAATCCCCTTAACCTCATAGATTCATACATCTTCTCACTGTTATTGATCCCTGTCATTATTAAATGGCCAAAGGCGTTCGATAAATTGATTAAACTTCTCCAGGGATGCTTCCATTGGAATCCTCCTCTCAGGTAAAGGGCGTGTTGGGTCTCCTCTAAGACTTTCAGGAGAATAAACATAGAACGATAGGTTAGGAAAAGGGCTGTCACAAAGACCGAAGGAAGAAATCGATTCAAAGTTTGAAAAATGAAAGGATAAGGAGTGGTCGCAAGCAGGAGGACCACCCCGGTGGCTGCAGAAAGAACCTTCAGGAAAACCAGAAGAATAAAATGGAGCTGAAAGTGAGAAATAAAAATAAAAAGAGTAGCAAATAGAAGAGGATAGAAGGTCAGGGGAAGGACTTTCAGAGAGGTCCGAGAAATGAAAAAAAGAAGGAGGAGGATCCCGTAGAGAAGAATGAGTCCAGTAAGACTTCTCAGCAGAGTAACCCAAAGGAGGACAAAACCTATCCCAAGGATTTTCACCCCTGGAGAAAGACGATGAAGAAAGCTTCCTCCTTCGATTGCGAGATAATCAAGATAGGAAATTTGAATCATAAAGGATCCTCATCCTTTGTCTATCATCCATAGGAGTTCTGGTCTTAAGCGATATATATATCTAAGAATCAGCGAGGTGATCACCCCTTCAAGTAACCATCCCAGGAACCCCAAGGATAGGACAATAGCCATGAATCTTCTAAAATTCACCTTTTCTGAAGCTTCTTCTTCGTGTTCTTCGTGCCCGGTCTTCTCCTTTAAAAGTTTTAATTCAAAAAGTCCTTTTTTTTCATGAGTGTGAAGAAGCTCCTCATAATGGTCTACCCCCAATCGAACCACGCCGATCATGGAAAAAGTAGAAAGTGAGAGGGCAAGGAAGGTCGAAAGAAAGGCTACAGGGATGATCCGATTCGATATCCTCCAGAAGGCTCGGAAAAAAAAGTGACCCAAAATCCCTTCTAAAGAGAGAATGAGTGTATTCAGCCCTATGACTGTAATTCCTCCATGCCCAAAAAGAGCTAAGATGAGATTCACGACAAAGGTGGCCAAAAAGATGAGGGAAGGCCCTAAAAGGATACCCGAAGCTACGGTGAGATTCACATGGTAGGCAATGGGTACAATCTCGACCGAAGCACCCAAAACCATGGCTGCAGCCATCATCCCCAGGAGTGGAAGCCGCCTGGTAAGATCCTCTTTTTTAATCAGACGGGAAAACAGCCAGGCGATGAGAACAGCCAATACATAACCGGATCCCCATAGCCAAACAGGTAAGATTCCATCTGGCAAATGAATATGAGACATCGAATCTCTCCTTTTCGAGTTTAAGGTAAAGAAAGGGTGCAGGTTTTACAAACTCCTAAAAAATGAACCCGGTGATCGGTAACTTTGTAACCCGTCGATTCCGACACCCATTTTGACCATTCGGTCAAATCGTTACACTCGAACTCCACCACCCTCCCACAGGATTGACAGACGATATGGTGATGATGATTTTTCAATTTACATGACTTGTATTTCACGGAAGAACCTTTCGAAATTTTAAAAGCCATGCCCAGGGACTCGAATAAATCCAGGGAACGATAAATCGAAGTCAATCCAACCCTCCTCTTCTTACGCCTTAGATTCTCATATAGTTCGCGAGGACTTAAAGGAACCTCTGAAGAGGAAAGTTCCTGATAAATCAGAAAGCGGGGGTGACTTATTCGAAGTCTTTTCTCTTGAAATAATTCTTTAAAAAAACCTTTATCCATAAGGAGTTAGAAAATTAATGAAAATATTTTCATTAATATTTTTACCAAGACCATTAATTAATTTCAAGCCCATCCTCTAAGTGAATTTTTTATGATTGGGAGACTGGCTTCAAGAAAAATAGCAAACTTGAGAGGAGGTGACCAAACCCTAACGGGGATTCAAGTAAAAACTCATAAAAGAGGCGAAGAATCTTTTCTGCCTTCTCTTTCATTGAATCATCCTTCTTAAGAGAACCGAGCCTCAACAGATTCATTACAGCAACCGAGTTGGGCGAAGGGATAGCCTGATCATAGGGGTTCTTGGAACGACCGATCATAGGTAAGACCTCTCTCTCGGTAAAGAAAACCCCTCCATTTTCATTGTCCCAGAATCGGTCGATCATCACCTCATTGAGTTCATAGGCTTTTATCAGATATTCTCTCTCCATGGTGGCTTCATAGAGATCGAGAAGGGCTTGAATAAAAAAGGCATAATCTTCTGAGAACCCTTCTCCATGAACCCTTCCATGATAGAAAAGTCTCATCAGATCCATTCCCTTCGACATTCTCTTTAGAATAAAGTGAGCGGCCTTCTGAGCGGCTTGAAGATAAACCCTATCCTCCGTAGCGATAAATCCGGAAACTAAACCAGAAATCATTAAGCCATTCCACGAGGTGATGATCTTTTCATCTCTATGGGGTCGAATTCTTCTTTCTCTTTCAGTTAGGAGACTCTTCTGCGATTCTTTTAAAATCTTTATCAATTCTGAAGGAGAGAGTTTGAATTCGTCTGACATCTTTTCCAAAGTAGAGGCAATGTGAAGGATATTCTTCCCGCGTTCAAAATTTCCCCGGGAAGTAACTCCATAGTAGGTCGAAAATAATTTTTCTCTTTCTTCGCCCAAAATATGATTGATCTCTTCTTTGGTCCAGAGATAAAACTTTCCTTCCTCACCTTCGCTATCCGCATCCTGAGCAGAATAGAATCCCCCCTCCGGATGACTCATCTCCCTGAGGATGTAGAAAAGGGTCTCTTCTCCAATCTGACGATATTTCTCCTTTCGGGTGGCTTGATAGGTCTCAAAATAGAGCTGAGAAAGGAGGGCATTATCATAGAGCATCTTCTCAAAATGGGGAACGAACCATTGTTCATCCACAGAATATCGATGAAAGCCTCCCCCGAGATGATCGTAAATCCCTCCTTCTGACATCTTCTCTAAGGTCTTCTCTACCATCTTTAAAGCCTCATTCTCCCCGGTACTCTTCCAATACCTTAAAAGAAAAGTGAGAATTGGAGGGTTTGGAAATTTTGGAGCCTTTCCGAATCCCCCGTAAAGGGGATCAAACTGGTTTTTCATCAGCTCGAAAGCCTTAGTAAAGACCCCAACATCCAATTCTTTTCTGGAAGGGACAACTTTTATGGCTTCACGGAGAGCCTCTCTCATCTGACTCTCCATATGGGCAATTTCTTTCCGGCGGGTCCGGTAATAATCCGAAACAATCATCAAGACCTTAGAAAATCCAGGTAATCCCATGCGGTCTTCGGGAGGGAAATAAGTTCCTCCATGAAAAGGAACGAGATCAGGAGTGAGGAAGACCGTCATCGGCCATCCTCCACTTCCGGTCATTAAATGGAGTGCCTTCATATAGATTTCATCAAGATCGGGTCTCTCCTCCCGGTCGACTTTGATGTTGATAAATCGTTCATTCATGATTCTCGCAATGGCTTCATTTTCAAAACACTCCTTCTCCATCCTGTGACACCAATGACATGAGGAATACCCGATACTCAAGAGAATGGGTTTATCCTCATGTTTGGCTCGTGAAAGGGCCTCCTCTCCCCATGGATACCAGTCCACCGGATTGTGAGCGTGTTGTAATAGATAGGGACTGGCTTCATGAATCAACCGATTGGTGTATCGAGGTGGCATCTGGATTACGATCCCCCTTTCAAATTTTTCATAAATCCTATAATATAGTATAAACGAATTATTTGGAGATAGCTATGAGGGATCAGGAAGAGATTGAAAGACTCCGCCAGAGAATCTCAGAACTTGAGCGACGGGAGGAGGAACAGAAAGAACGGGAGACCCTTTTCCAGGAGCTCTTTAATGCCACCGAAGAAGCCATCCTTCTGATCGACCTTAAAGGAAAGATCCTGATGGCGAATCAAAATGCAGCTCGTCTCTATGGTCTTCCTCTGCGAACACTTATCCATACCTCTATTTATAGCTTGATTCCCAGCGATCGAGTCGAAAGTGCCCGAAAGAAAGTACAAAAAGTAGTAGAGACGTTAAGACCTTTTCGCTTCGAAGGAAGGCAGGGGGAAAGGGTTTTTGAGAACAGTCTTTATCCAGTCTTTAACGAAGTGTCTGGAGTTAAAGGGATTGCCATTTATGTTCGAGATATTACTGAAAAGAAACGGCTCGCTACCATCCTGGAACAAACCGAAAAAAAATACAGAAATATCTTTGAGCATGCGATGGAAGGCATCTTTCAGGTCGATCCTGAAGGCCGTCTTTTGAGCGCCAATCCTGCGCTGGCTCAAATCCATGGATATGAATCTCCTGAATCCCTAATTGCCTCGGTGTCCAACGTCTCTATGCTCTATCTCGATCCCAACGAACATCAGCGACTCGTTCGTCTTCTCTTTGAACAAGGGGCAGTCCAAAATTATGAAGTTAAAATGCGCCGGAAAGATGGATCCCCTCAATGGATCTCCATCAATGTTCGATTGGTTCGAGACGATCACGGAAATCCTGCTTACTATGAGGGGACAATGATTGATATTACCCATCGAAAAATGGCAGAAGAGGCTCTCTCAGAAAGCGAAGAACGATATCGGACCGCCATTGAGCACTCCAACGATGCTGTGGCCATCATTCAGGGAGATCGAATTCAATATGTGAACCGGAGATTCATAGAGATTTTCGGCTACTCCCATCCCGATGAACTGGTGGGGCAATCGGTTCTCGTCGTGGTTCATCCAGAGGATCAGGAGAAGGTCCGCTCTGTCAATCAGCGAAGACAGAGGGGAGAATCGGTCCCCTCTCGATATGAATTCAAAGGAATCACCCGGGACGGAAGGGTCATTTATATTGAAGTCTCTGCTACCAGTATTCAATACCGAGAGGCTCAAGTCTATCTCGTTTATCTCAGGGACATCACAGAACGAAAGATGGCCGAGGAATTGATGAAGATGGAACGAGACCGATTTCGAACCCTTTCCGAGAATGCTCCCTTCGGGATTATCCTGATTAACCGAGAAGGAAAATTTGAGTACGTGAATCCAAAATTTAAAGAGCTCTTTGGCTATGAGCTCCATGAAGTTCCAAATAACCGGGAATGGTTCAAAAAAGCCTTTCCCGATCAGAAGGTACGGAGAGAGGTCATCTCCGCCTGGGTCTCTTATCTCGAAAGCACCAGGCCAGGAGAAAAGGTTCCTAAAACCCTCTCCACGACCTGTAAAGATGGATCGGAAAAGGTCATCCACTTCATTCCAGTTCGACTGGCCACAGGGGAATATATTGTCACTCTCGAAGATGTCACAGAAAGGATCAGGGCTCACGAAGCATTAATTCGCTCCCATCAGGAGCTCGAGAGGCTTAACCGGGCTAAAAGCAAAGCCGTGAACCTCATCTCCCATGAATTGAGAACTCCTCTGTCAGTCATCCAGGGAAATATTCGTCTTTTGAAAAAGAAATTGAAGAGCTCCATGGATGGATCCCTTCAAAAGATGATTGATACTCTCGAGAGAAATCTGGAGAGACTCTCTAATATCTCGAAGGAGACCGACGAGATATTCCGCGTCTCTCAAGAGCTGGAGGCGGGGATATTACTGGACAATCTGGATCGGCTCTGGGAACGAATCTCAAATCTCTCGGAAATGCCCCGGCGTGTCCGACTCCATTTTAACGAATTGAAGGCATGGCTCAATCAGTACCTCTCAGGCAGGGTTGAGGAATTTCAATCCATCAACCTCTTCCCTTTTGTCCTGGATGTTCTTGAAAGAGTTAAATCCCTATCCCGGCATCGAAAAATCTATTTTCAAGCCACAGGGAAAAACGATCTTTTCGTTTTTCTCGACCCTCTCATCTTACAAAATGTGGTGGAAGGACTTCTCAAGAATGCCGTGGAAAACACCCCCGATGGGGGAACGGTTCGCATAAAAGTCGAACAGATGCAAGATAAGATATTGCTTCATGTTTCGGATGATGGGGTTGGAATTACAGAAGAAAATCAACCCTATATCTTCGATGGACTCTTCCCTACCAAAGAAACTGAACTCTATGCATCGAAAAAGCCTTATGATTTTGGAGCCGGGGGGAAAGGGTTAGACCTTTTTCGGATGAAGAGGTATGCGGAGCGTTTTGGATTTGACCTTTCCATGACGAGCAAGCGGTGTGTCCATATCCCGACGGAGAAAGACCAGTGCCCCGGGGATATCTCTCAATGTCCTCATGTAAAGGATGCAAGGGAATGTGCAGAAGCCGGGGGGACAACCTTTACAGTCGCTTTCCCGTCAAAGAATCCTCCCGCAAAAAATTAATTTTTCCCAATGAAAGGGGAACCAAAAATCACCGTAGGAATAACGGAGACGGATGAAATAAAAGGAATCCTGGAAGGAGAATTCTACGTCGAATCCCTGGGTCCTTTAACGGGTCCCTTCAGTGCCAGGATTGAAGAGGGAAAGATTCATATTTTTGATCATTCCCATAAGAGACTGGATTTTCCTCAAAGCATCCGGCTTGAGTCTCCTCGGGAGGCTATCTTTACCCTGATTTCCGTTCCCGTCGGGAAAGGCTTCCATTGGGAAAGAAGGGTCTCCTCAAGATTTCAGGGAAATTTGATTCTCATGAGGACCTCCGGGAACAGGATGACCCTCATCAACGAGATCCCCCTCGAAGACTATCTTACCAGTGTGGTCGCTTCCGAGATGAACTCCTCTTTACCCTTAGAGTTTCTAAAGGCCCATGCAATGATGGCTCGAAGTTGGATCCTCTCCCTCATCGAGCGAAAGGATAGGGATCAAAAAATCCTGAGTAATAAACCTCCAATGAATGGAGAAGTCATACGCTGGTATTCCCATGAAAGTCATGAGCTTTTTGATGTCTGTGCGGAGGATCACTGTCAGCGATACCGGGGACTTCCAAAGGGAAAGTTTCATAGAATCAGGGAGGCGATTGAGGAGACTCGGGGGCAAGTCCTCTTGTATCAGGGAGAGATTTGTGATGCCCGGTATTCGAAGGCCTGTGGGGGAATTACAGAGAATTTTGAGACGGCCTGGGAGGAGCGATCGGTTCCCTATCTTCGATCCATTTCAGATGCTCCTTTCTCCTTTCCTCCCCTCCGAACAGAGGAAGAGGCTGAGCGATGGATCCTTTCGAAACCAGAAGCCTATTGCCATATCAAAGACCATAGCCTCGTTGAAAGAATTCTTCCTGAACTTGATCGTCAAACCAAAGATTTTTTTCGCTGGAAGGTGGAATATGACCAGGAAGAACTGGAGGAGATTCTTAGGGAGAAATCAGGATATGACTTCGGGAGACTCAAGGAAATCAATCCCCTTGAGCGGGGACCTTCGGGCAGGATTAAACGATTAAGGATTATGGGCTCTAAATTAAACCTGGTCGTTGGAAAAGAGCTTGAAATCAGGCGATGGCTTTCGAGAAGTCATCTTTTAAGCAGTGCCTTTACGATTAAAAGAGAAGGACCGAGATGGATTTTTTATGGGGCAGGCTGGGGTCATGGGGTGGGATTCTGTCAGATTGGTGCAGCCGCAATGTCTCTCAGAGGATTCTCAGCCGAAATGATTCTGAGGCACTATTTTCAGGGTGTGGAAATAAAAAAAGTCTACTGAGAATAATCCCTCCGTGAAGGAGAAGATGATTTTAAAGCCGGAAAGGGGTATTTCCGAATCCCTTAGAATGCGGATTGATTTAATACTAATATAAACGCATTAAATCGGATGAAATGAATGCTTATTCTTGTCATTCCCGCGCAGGCGGGAATCCAGTTTTTTCAAAATGTTTCTGGATTCCTGATAACGCAGGAATGACGGTGACTGTAACTTTTTTAATTTCCCTTGTATTAAGGAGGGAAAACGGAACCATCTCACGTGGAAAAAAGGGTTCTGAGTAACACGATTCAGGGTTAAGAATGTCTGGAACCATTTTAGGTTGTCTTTCTATGTGTTTCTCCAATACTCCTCTTGGGCTTATTTCATACCTACGAGTGAGGAGTAACCACTGAGAAAATAAACCCTGGCGTCATGGATCGATTAAAACGGAAAGCTCCCTCAAGAAACCCCTGGACCTGGGTTCCTTCCCTCTATCTGGCAGAAGGGATCCCTTACACGATGGCCATGATGGTCTCGGTGGTCCTTTATAAACGACTCGGTCTCTCCAATACCGAGATTGCTCTCTATACAAGCTGGCTCTATCTCCCCTGGGTCATCAAACCCCTCTGGAGCCCGATCGTGGATCTTCTGGTGAGGAAACGATTCTGGATTCTTTTGACGGAACTTCTTATCAGCCTCTCCTTTGCCTCCATTGCCTTTACCATTCCTACATCGAGATTTCTTCAATATACTTTAGCTTTTTTCTGGCTGATGGCCTTTAGCTCTGCGACCCATGATATTGCCGCCGACGGTTTTTATCTCCTGGGACTCTCTCAGGAACTTCAAGCCGCCTTCGTCGGGGTTCGAACTATCTTTTACCGGATCGCCACGATAACGACCAAAGGGGGTTTAATCCTCCTTGCAGGTTTTCTCGAACAAAGAGGACATTCCATTCCACAGGCCTGGTCGATGACCCTGTGGATCACAGCGATTCTTTTTGCTGCTCTTCTCCTCTATCATCTTTTTATACTTCCCTTTCCAAAGGAGGATAGATCTGCGAGACGAAATCCTCGCCAACCTTTCCTTTATGAATTTTCCCAAATCTTCTCTCTCTTCTTTCAGAAGAAAAACATTCTCTCTATCCTTGCCTTCTTTCTCTTTTTTCGTTTTGCTGAAACCCAAATTTTAAAAATCCTACCCCCTTTCCTTCTCGACCCGGCCTCGAAAGGAGGACTTGGACTCAGCACCACAGAAGTTGGAATCGCTTATGGCACCGTGGGGATGATCTCTTTAATGCTTGGGGGACTGCTTGGAGGATACGCCATCTATCGAAAGGGTCTTAAATTCTGGATATGGATCATGGCCTGTGCGATGCATCTCCCAGATGTGGTCTATGTCTTCCTGTCTCAGATGCTACCCGGAAATTTCTATTTGATCAACTTCTGTGTCGCTCTGGAGCAGTTTGGTTATGGATTCGGGTTTACGGCTTACACGATGTTTATGATTATGGTTTCCGAGGGTCCCTACCGGACCGTTCATTACGCTATCTCTACAGGGATTATGGCCTTAGGGATGATGCTCCCGGCCATGGTGAGTGGTTGGCTTCAGGAGCAGTTAGGGTATCAACACTATTTCCTTTGGGTCCTCATCGCCACGATTCCCGGCTTTATCGTGACAGGGTTGGTCAAGATTGATCCAGAATTTGGGAAGAAGAAATGAGAAGGCGATTCAAGACAGCCTTTATTCTCGGTGCAGGCCTTGGAACGAGGCTTCTTCCTTTAACTGAAAAATGTCCAAAACCCCTCCTCGAAGTGGGTGGACGACCCCTCATCACCTATGCGATGGATCATCTCATCGAAATAGGGGTGGATCGATTGATTGTGAACACCCATCCTCATCCTGAACTCTATTTTAAAAAATTTCCAGACCAAAGATGGCGGGGAGTTCGGATCTTTTTCCGCCATGAACCCGTGCTCCTGGATACAGGAGGAGGGCTTAAGAATATTGAAGATCTTCTTTCCGAGGACGAAGCCATTTTCTGTTACAATGGAGACGTCATCAGTAATCTCCCTCTCGAAAGGCTTCGAGAGGAACATGAAAGGCATCGGCCGGAAGTAACCCTTGCCCTCCGAAGCCATGGTCCCCTTCTTAACGTAAACCTCAATGAGTCGGGTGAGGTGTGTGATCTTCGACATCAGCTTGGCATTAAAGGAGTCCAGAGTCTTCAATTTACAGGAATCTATGCCATAGAGACCTCTTTTCTTAATTATTTAAAAAAGGGTGAATTGACATCGATTGTCACCGCTTTCCTGAAAAGAATCGTTGATCAACCGGGCTCCATCCGGGGGATCATTATTGATGAAGGAGAATGGGAAGATATTGGTTCTATAAACGCCTACCAAAAAATGAAAAAGAGTCTGAAGGAGAAGGGAGTCTATTGAAAAATGGCTCCATTTAAATCGCCTGGTTTTGAAGATGAAGGGTTCCTCCCTTTTATTCGGAAAGCCATTGGACTCTCGGAGTCTATCTCCATTGATCTTTACCCTCTGGAAGGAAGGGGATCAGAGCGGTCCTTTTATCGATTAAAATGGGATCAAAAAGACTCAGCCATCCTTATTCATTTCGATCCCGATCGAAAAGAGAACACATTATATGCAGGGATTGCCTCCTTTCTTTTCAGAAGGAATATCCCTGTCCCGAAGGTCATCTCCCATGATCCCCGTGCTTGCTTTATCATTATCGAAGACCTGGGAGATGTAAGTCTATGGTCCCTCAGAAAAAGGCCCTGGGAGTATCTTCGGACACTCTATCGGAAAACCCTTCAGGTCGCCCATCGAATCCACGCCATTTCAGAAGAGGAATTTCCTGATGGAGAAGTTGAACTGATGGAAGGGTTTGGTCCCCACCTCTACCAGTGGGAACAGGAATACTTCAAGGAGTATTTCATCAGGAAGGTATGTCGAATCGATCTTCCATTTCCATTTCAGGAAAAACTTGAGGGAGAACTTTTCGACCTCCGGGACCGACTTTCAAAAGGGAAAAGGACCCTCATCCATCGAGATTTACAATCGCAAAATGTGATGGTTCGTGAGAACCAAGTCTTTTTAATCGATTTTCAGGGAATGCGGTTTGGGAATCCTTTTTATGATCTCGGATCCCTTCTCTGTGACCCTTATATGGATTTTTTAGAAGAACAGAGGGAAGATCTTCTTGCCTATTATTACGAGCTGAGCCCGAGAGGTCTTGATTGGGAGACTTTTAAGAATTGCTTCTGGGAAGCCTCGGCTCAGCGTCTCATGCAAGCCCTCGGGGCTTTTGGGTTCTTAGGGGTAAAGAAAGGACTGAGATCTTATCTCGATCATATTCCTCAAGGATTAAAGAATCTCTGGCTCGCCACCTCCAAAGTCCCCACCCTTTCTACCCTTCAAGAACTCTCAACGACTCTACTCTCGGCCCTTGAATTAATTCATAACTCCAATGAAAAAATTTAAAGATCAGGTATAATTATCCTGATGAAACCTCTTACGGCCATTATTCCATACGATCCAGATCCTTTATGGAATAAGACCCTCGATGCTCTCTCAGACTCTCCTCTGGCGGAGTTCATCCTGATCTATCATTCGAAACCTTCTTCCATCCAAAACCCGAAAGTAAAGCTTCTTTTCACCCAAAACATCGGTTCAGGAGAAACTTTCCTTAAGATTCTAAATTCGATCCAAACCGACTATATCCTCTTTATCTCTGAACCCAGAATTCTTTCCTTTGAGCCCGGGGCCCTGGAGAGATTTATAGAGAAGGCTCGAGAAAACCGATCCGGGATCGTCTATTCAGATTTTTTTGAAAAAAAAGGAGAGAGAAAAATTTACCACCCCCTGAATGATTATCAGTTCGGCAGTGTGAGAGACGATTTTGACTTTGGACCGATCCTCCTCCTTTTCACCCGGGCCATTAAAAAGGTATTAAAAAGATATGGCCTACTTTTAGAAACAGAGTACGGGACCCTTTATGATCTGAGGCTCAAAATCTCAATGGATCATCCGATTGATCACTTAAAAGAGCCTCTCTATACGATCTCCCCAAAGGAAGCCATCTCCCGGGAGGAAAAACTTTTTTCTTACCTCAACCCCAGGAATCGAAGGATACAGAAGGAACTGGAGAATATCTTCACGGATTACCTCAAAAAGATTGGAGCCTATATTCCTCCAGACGTTCTGAAGCAGGTCGGGCCGGATACCCTCTCCTATCCGGTGGAAGCCTCTGTGATCATCCCTGTTCGCAATCGAAAGGAAACCATAGGTGAGGCCGTGGAGAGTGCTTTCTCTCAAAAGACGGATTTCCCTTTCAATATCTTAGTGGTGGATAATCATTCAACGGATGGAACCACAACAGTCCTTTCCAATCTGAGCAAAAGGAATTCCCGGCTCCTTCATCTCATTCCAAAGAGAACAGATCTCGGGATCGGGGGTTGCTGGAATGAGGCCCTTTATCACCCTGCCTGTGGTCGTTATGCCATTCAACTGGATTCCGACGACCTTTATTCTGCCCCTTATACTCTTCAAACCATCGTTGATAAATTCAGAAGTGGAAAATTTGCAATGGTCATCGGTTCATATACTCTGGTGGATTCAAGGCTTAGAGAGATCCCGCCGGGCTTGGTCGATCACCGCGAATGGACAGATGAGAATGGTCATAATAATGCCTTAAGGGTCAATGGATTTGGAGCTCCAAGGGGCTTTGACACCTCCATTCTCCGAAGGATTGGCTTTCCTAATCTGAGCTATGGGGAGGATTATGCGGTAGGCCTGAGGATCTGCCGGGAATTCCGAATCGGTCGAATCTATGAAAATCTCTATCTCTGTCGAAGATGGTCAGGAAACAGTGATGCTAATCTTTCCGTAGAAGAGTTCAATGAGAAGGATGCTCTTAAGGATAAGATTCGAACCGATGAGATCACTGCTCGTCAGAAATTAAACCAATCTAAAGATTAAGGGATTAAATCAGAGTTCATTCATGTTTACCCGGGCGACTCTTATCCCGAGACTATCCTGATTCTCCATTAAGTACCGATAAAGGGTCTCTTTGGATAAAGTCACCTCTCCCTCTCTCTCTGAGGCATGGAGAAGGTGAATTCGGGTCCTTCTCCTTGAGGCAAAACCCACATGCCGGATATCGAGTCCTTCCTTCCGGGTCACCATCGCAATGATATCCCCCTCCTGGATCTGAGATTCAATTTCGGGAAGATTCTCTTTGGGGATGAAAAAAAAAGGTTTTCTGCTGAGCTTCTTCTCGATCACCTTCATTTTATAAAAATTCCCCCGATGTCTGAGGGGAGGATAGAGGGAGAGATGATCCGTCATAAAATGGAGGGATTTTTTGAAAGGTTTTCCTCCTAACTCCTCACTTACCTCTCTTAAAATACCTTTCCTCTCATTGTCTTCCATCCATTCTGAAAAATAGTGGAGCCTTGAGGGATACCCCTGAATCCTTCCTCCCCTGTACCTTATCCTCTTAAGAATTTTCTTAAAGGTTTCAAAGGACCTCTGATTAGAGGACAAGGTGTAGAGAAGGGCTAAAGTGTTTTCAACGAAGGTCACACAGTCTTGCTCCTTTAGATTTACAACCAAATACTCTTTCCCTTTTTCTTCAATTGGCGATTTTCGATAAGGAAAATGGATGAAGAACTTTCCCAAAAGAATTATCCTTTTCCGAGGAGGGAGATCGAAGAGCTTATTTTTTTCAAAATGACCCAAAATTTCTTTAAAAAGGTCTCGATCTGACTTTTCCATTCAAAAATCCTCAGGGTCTAATCCTCTCTTGAAAATTTGAGATACTGGACCAAAAAACTCCCTATGAAAACCCCTCCTCCCAAGACAATAAATCCTGTTGAGAAAGAACCTTTCTCTCCAAAAAGACCAATTCCCGCAGGAATAACCCCTCCTCCGATTAAAAAGGCAATAGGAACCGTAAAGGAGATGGCTAAGTTCTTAATACTTCTGGGGCCAATATGAGAAAGGGCGGCAAAGCCCGCCGGAAAAAACGAGGTTGCAAGGATCGATTGAACAAAAATGTTAATGAGAATTGACCCTTCCCCGGAAAGAAGTCCAATCAGTGCGGTGGCCATTCCAGAGGTTAGAAAGACAGCGCTTAAGGTCTTCTTTACTCCTAAACGATCGGTCACCCATCCTGAAACGATTGAGGTTCCAAGGGGGAATATTCTGGATAGGGCAAGCACCGTATTCGCCCAGGTTCTATCCAATCCTCTTTCAGAAATAAGATAAAGAGGAATCATGGAATAAACCCCAAAACTTGTCCCGATTCCGAAAGAGAAAAAAAGAACCATAAGCCAAAAAGATCGTTCTCTGAATAAGGCTTGAAGGGTCTTCAGTCGAGGAGCTTCTCCTAAAAATTCTCCTCCTTTCCCTTTAAGATGAAAGACGATCCCCATGCTCACGGAGGCTATTCCGAGAAGGATTAACACCGATTGCCAGGTAAACCAGCCCAAGAGGAACTCCACCATCAAAGGGGCAAGGACGAAACCAAGATTGGGGGCAAGCTCATGGATGGCAATGGCCTTTCCCCAGTGGCGAGGATGAACCAAAGCCGTGAGCGTAGCCATTCCTGAGGGAAGATAAAACCCTGCACCTACCCCTATAACGAATAGACTGATCCGTATCCCCCAGAGGGATGAACTCCATCCCATGATCAGAAGGGTTACCCCAACGATGAGGGATGAAATGAGAATCGTCTTTCGGTGGGAGAGCCAGGAAGAAAGGAAACCCGAAAAGATAAGGCCGAAACAGTATCCAAAGGATACCAGAAAAAAAAGAGAGCCTGCCTCTTTGTGTCCTATTTTTAACTCCACCTCGATGAGAGGCATCAATGGAGAAAAGACGATCCTCGAAATAAAATTTAAAGCGAAGATTCCCACCAGGAAGAAAAGGGGACCTATTTGTGTGCGAAAGGAGGTTTCATGAGAAGGGTTCATCCCATCATCCCCAATTCAAGAACCTGATCGATAATTCTGACAAACATCTCCACTCCAAAGGGAAGAACCTCCTCATCTATATCAAAATGGCTATTATGATAGGGTTGGACAATCCCCTTCGATTCGTTTCTAATTCCTAACCTGAAGAAGGCCCCCGGCACCTTCTCCAAGTAAAAAGAAAAATCCTCTGCTCCCATAGAGGGCTGAACCTCAACCACATTCTCTTCTCCTATGCCTTTTGCACAAGCAGATGAAACGATTCTGATCATCTCAGGTTTATTTATGAGGACAGGATACCCATACTCGTATTCATAATGATAGTTCATTCCGAATGACCGGGTCACTCCCTGGACCCTCTCTTCGATCCTTTTTTTCATCTTTTCCTGAATCTCTGGGGAAAAGGCCCGGACCGTTCCTAAAAGTTCTACTTCATCAGGAATGATATTAAAGGCTGTCCCACCGCTGACTTTCCCGATGGTAATCACGGCACTCTCCAGGGGATCGACCTCACGGCTCACGATGGAGTGAATCTGTGTAATGAGATGTCCTGTAGCGAGAATGGGATCTCTGGCTAAATGAGGGGAGGCGGCATGGCCACTCCGACCGATGACCTTGATGGTAAACCGGTCGGCTGAAGCCAGGGCCTTTCCTTCACAGATCCCCACCTTCCCTATCTCGAGTTGTGGAAAAACATGGGCCCCAAAGATCGCGTCCACCCGGGGGTTCTCAAGGACCCCTTCCTCCACCATTCTTTTCCCTCCCCCTCCTCCTTCTTCTGCCGGTTGAAAGATCCACTTTATATTTCCTTTGATCTGATCCCGAAGAGAGGAAAGAATTCTTGCCACTCCTAAAAGGATGGTCACATGGGCATCATGCCCGCACGCATGCATCTTCCCTTTGATTTTAGAGGCGTAGGGAACCTGATTGAGCTCCTCGATCGGAAGGGCATCCATATCTGCACGAATCGCAACAGTTTTACCCTGAGATTTTCCCCGAAGAAGTCCCACGACCCCTGTTCCTGCAACTCCTTTTCGAACCTCGAGGCCAAATCGTTCGAGCCATTCAGAAACCAGACGAGACGTCCTGACCTCCTCAAAGCCGAGTTCCGGATACATATGGATCTCTCTCCGGATCCCGATCAGCCAATCCTTCATCCCGTAGATGCTTTCTTTCAAACTTCTCTCCATTCCTGTTCTCCTTCGTTAAACTTATTCGCTAAATTCATGAGGTAGGATTTGATTCTAAGTCGCTATCTTCTCTCCTATGAAAAGATTGATTTCCCCGGAGACCACATAGGAGATTTGTTCATGAGGATGAGAATGGGGAGGAACTCTTAACCACGCTCATAGGAATCTCCCTTTTTAAATTTTGATGGATTATCATAAAAATTTAAAAATATTCCTGTCAAGCAAAATAAAAAGGCCGACCTTCATAAAGATCGGCCTTCCCTTGCGGGGCTTTCCTTCAGGTGAGCAGTTTAACGTCATGCTCAGGACTAACGCATTGAACCACAGGCTGAACAATGGGTGGCATGGGGAAACATCCATCTCATGGACCTCACCTCCTTTAAATTTATCTTAAGGGATACTCTCCCCATCTGTCAAGGAAAAGATTCCGAGCGCTCTCTGAAAAAATATTCCTCCGTCACTCCTTGGAAAGGATCTAAATTGATTCAACTTAAAAAACTGGCATATTTTAACCTGAATGGAGCGATTTTTCCTCATGAATTGAATCAAAGATACTGGATTCGGCTTCCGCAGGAATGACGACTACCACCCGATGAATGAAAATGTCATTCCCGTGAAAACAGGAATCGAGAAGGGTTTATCTTTAAATAATCCCAAGAATCCTCTCAATCCCTCCCTTTCCTTTTTAGAAGGGTTAAAAGGTCAGATTCTTTCGAGCCTTTAAGATTAATTTTTTCCTTTTCCTCCCCTCCCTTCAATTCCTCTCTCTTCCACTCCTTTTCTCTTACCATTCGTTTCTCGATCCAGCGATCAAGGGCTTTCAGGTCAAATAGGACTCGATCCCCAATTTTTAGATAGGGGAGTTTTTTCTGGGATGCCATTCGGTAGACGGTCTCTATGGATAAACTTAAATATTGAGCCGCCTCCTTTGCAGTGATCAGCCTTCGAAGCTCTGGAATCTTTTTGATCCGTTCGTCCATCCGTTCGAAATATTTTTCTGCCAAAAGATCCGCTAACGTATTTAAGAATTCCTTCACGGGAGGACTCATTTCTTCTCTACCCATCTCCCTCTCCTCGATCAAAAAGGATCGTATTCTATCTTTCTCTTAGCGTGATCTCTTCGTTTATCTTCTTCATCATGGCAATATTTTCCGTATGTCCCGTGTATCGGGCAACCACCTTCCCCCGGATGGGACGATTAAGAAGATAAAAATCACCTAAAATATCTAAGATTTTGTGCCGAACGAATTCGTCCTTGAATCGAAGTTCTGTGTTCACAATCTTCTCATCATCTACCAGGATAAAATTATGGAGTCGACCTCCACTGCCTAAACCCATCCGCTCGAGCATCTCAATATCCTTGAGGAAACCAAACGTTCTTGCAGGAGCAATCTCTTTTTTAAAGACCTCTTCGTTTTCCATGGTAAAATGGAAGGTCTGTTTCCCGATCGGGGGCGGGTAATCTAAAAAATATTGAACCGAAAAGATCTCCGAGGGTTCAATCGTGAGGGATTTATTTTGATGAATCACCTCGAGCTTCCGATCAATGACAACCTCCTCTACCTCATCCCCCTGTTCTTCGATTCCTGCCTCCTCAATGATCTTACAGAACTCTAAAGCAGACCCATCCATGATCGGAATCTCCTCGATCATTTTGACCATCACATTGGTAATCCGATAGGCATGAAAAACAGCCATCAGATGTTCAATTGTCTTGGCCACAGCCCTTCCCTTCTTTAATGAAGTGGCATAATCTGTCGTTTGGACAAAATCAAGGTGAGCTGGAACGACTTCCTCCGAGGAGAGATTACCGAAAAGAATTCCATGGTTGGGAGGGAGGGGTTGAAGGAGAAGTCCTGTCTTCATCCCTGAGTGAAGTCCGGTCCCGTAGAGAACCACACTCTGGCGAATCGTTCGTTGAGAAAACGGGGTAGGAATAAATTTCTCCTTCCGTGTTTGCGAATGAGGGATCCTCTCGTCCGATGAAAGGGAAGGATGAGAAACCTCCTTATGCCTGGGAATCTCCTCTATAGGCTCCACTCGGGAGAATTCTTTTCCGCTCTCTAAAGCTCGATGAATTGTTGTTAAAAGAGTATCCAGGGAAAGAGGTTTTTCAATAAAATCAAAAGCTCCTAACTTTACAGCAGCCATTGCCGTGGAGATGGTCGCATGACCTGAGATCATGATGACCGGTTTATCGGAAAGGGATTTGAGATGTTTTAGCACCTCAATCCCATCCATTCCAGGCATCCAGATATCAAGAAGGGTCACCTCGGGTTGCTCCTGTTTATATATCTGAAGGGCTTCCTCTCCACTTCTTGCAGTCACCACCTGGAAGCCTTCATCTTCTAACACACCAACCATAGAACGGACGACTCTTTCTTCATCATCCACAATGAGAATCTTTCTCTTCATCCTTGGTCCCTTCGAAAACCCTACTTTATCTGATTAACATAAATCAAAAGGAAAAGGAAGCGATTCGATGGGATCCCCTTATCGAGGTATGATCTTTCAAAAATTTCTAACACCCACCCTTTCTCTCAGGAGTTCATAATCCTCTTCAGTGGAGGCAAATACCCCAATATTTCCTAAACGCACATGGACCAGACCTACAGACTTTACCTCTTGATAGGCTTCAATCATCTCTGAGAGTTTTGGACTTCGATAACGCTTCATTTGATATTCTGGGAAGAAAGCCAAAATCGTAAAAGGAATGGTGGGTTCCACTTCGAATAGAAGTTGAGCGATCTTCTTTAATTGAGGCGTTTCTACAAGATTGGGAATATAGAGGGAAAGGACCTCAAGGACAAACCCTCTTTTAAGAATCTCTTCAGGGAGTCGGAGAATATTTCGATTAAAACACCCCGTCAACCATTTATGATCTGTCCCTTCAAAGGCTTTGATGTCCAACCAGAAGGAGTCTACCCCCGCCTCTTTTAGGAGATCAAGGCTCTTAGGGGTCAACCCATATCCATTGGTCTCAATGAGGACCCAGAGTTTTGTTTCTTCCTTAATTCGCCTGCTGCACTCCACATAAAACTCAGGGCAACAGGTAAGATCTCCTCCTGTAAAAGCAACGATATTGCGTGCTGGCCCCCAACCCTGAGGACTTAACACAATATCCCTCTTTTGGAGAACCTTCGGACAGAGGGAGGAACGTTTTCCATACATCACGCAGGCTCCACAGCAACGACAGGAATCATGAGCATGGAAGGCAGTGGCCCTCTTCCTGGGTTCTCTCACTGTCACTTCCTTTTCATATTCTTTACAGGCCTTCAAAATATCCTCAGGAGACCACCATTCCCCTTTGGCAATCTTGGTAAAATTCCAGGAATGACATTTACGGCAGGAAAAGTTACAGCCCGATTGATAGATAGAAAGGTAGTTTTCTGGTCTTGAGAGATGGACCGAGGAGATGAGCCTCAAAGGACCTTGATCCGTTTTTTTTAAAGTCACCTCGCAGGCTAACGCCTTTCCCCCCTCCACCTCCGTGTAACAACTTCCCTGAGGATAACCCTGTTGAATCAGATTACATCTCATCTAAAAAATTCTATCACAGGCTTTCTTCTACTTGCAAGGGAAGAGAACCCCATTGTATAAAAGATTCAAAGGAAAGAATCGAAGCATTTCTTAGGAGGAGTCCAATGGAAGAGAAAATCAGACAGGTGGCTCAATGGATTCTTCATTCCAGGAGGATCGTGATATTCTGTGGAGCAGGATTGAGTACCGAATCGGGGATCCCCGATTTTCGTAGCCCTGGTGGGGTGTGGGATAGATATAACCCGGAAGATTTTTATTTCCAGAACTTTATTTCAAGCGAAGCTTCCCGGGAGAAATACTGGCAGATGGCTACTGAAATGTATGAATCGATTAAGGGAGCTAAACCCAATCAAGCTCATCTGGCAATCGCAGAATTGGAAAGGTTAGGTAAGCTGGATTGTGTGATTACCCAGAATATTGACGGCCTTCATCATAAAGCAGGAAATTCTCCGGAAAAGATCATCGAGCTTCATGGAACCGCTCTCTTCGTCACGTGTTTAAATTGCCACAAGCGATATGATCGGGATGAGATTCAAGAACGAATTCAGAAAGGGATAAAGGTTCCTTATTGTGACGATTGTGGCGGCCCATTGAAACCTGCCACCATCTCCTTTGGTCAATCAATGCCTGAGAAGGAGACCCAGGAAGCCTATCAAAGATCCTCCTCCTCTGATCTTTTCATTGTGATTGGCTCTTCCTTAGTCGTTCAACCTGCGGCCTCTATGCCACTGGTGGCAAAACGGAACGGGGCTAAGTTGGTGATCATCAATAGAGACCCTACCCCTTATGATCATTTAGCCGACCTTGTCATAAACGATCTCGCCGGTAAAACGATGGCAGGTATCCTGGAAATCGTTAGATCAGAATTGGCATAAGGATTGATCGATAATTTGGTAACTTTTTGTCCATAAAAAGGACAAATATTGACTTTCCGAGATTCAAATCTCCTCTCTTTTTTAAAAAATTTTGTAAATTCAATTAATTATATTTCCCAAAAGTTGGTATTTAATTTGCTATGAGATAATTCATGGCCGCCGGGAACTTTAATCTCTGGATAAGAAGATAAAATCCATGTTTTTTCAAAAGGTTTTGGAAATACCCGTTCTAATTTTAATCGGATCCCTTCTTTTAGGATGTGCGGCATTAAAACCCAAGGAAGAGAATTCCTCTAAACCCCTTGAAATGAAAATTGAACAAATTAAAGAAGAAAAAAAGGCCGATGAACCTCCTTCAGAAGTCCAATCTTCAACCCCGACACCGAGTCCGACCCCATCCCATTCTTCACCCCCTGAACCTACAAAAATCGTCTCTCCCTCTCCATCTATTATCCAGACTCCAGAACCTCCTTCGACACCATCCCCCTCCTATCGATCAGCCTATATTGTCTGGTCTTATGTTAATCTCCGTGAAGGACCTGGAATAAATTATAAAGTGATTGGCACTGCGAAGAAAGGAACCACTATCACTATTCTCGAAGAAAAGGGAAACTGGTTCCGTGTTCGATTGGAAAATGGAAAAGAAGCATGGATGAGTAAGGGGGCCACTTCCGAAGCCCCTCAACCTCCCCCTCGACCTTCTCACAAACCTAAACCGATGTAAGGGTGGAAGAGAGGATATGTTGATCTGCAAGAAATGTTTTCTTGAATATAATGAAGAGAATAAGTTCTGCAGTGAATGTGGAGGCCCTCTTTCTCCCAAACAGATAATCTCTTCAGGAAAACAAGAACCCTCCCAGGAAGAAGAGGAAAAATCCAAAGAAAAATTTATCTGCCCTCAATGTAAAATCATTTATGAAAGGACCACTGCTTGTATTCGATGCGGAGAAGAGGTGGTGCCCCTTTCCTGTTTTCATAGAGAAAAAGAGAGGGTTATAGAAGAGGAGGTCGAGGAGCGGCCAGAATCACAGACCGTTGAAATTTCTCAGCCGGACAAAGAAGTGATGGAACCTCCCTCATCTCCTAAAATAGATAAAAGTACCTTCGAAATTTCTACTCCTCCTTCCGAACGATCTGAGAAAAAAGGATATGCGAGGACCATTTATGGAGGGGTGCTCTATCGAAGGCCTAAAAGAGATTATAAACGCCTCGGTTTTTATCTTGGCGAATTGGTGATCATGATCATTGCAGGAGGATATCTCCTTTGGTCTTTTTCCGTTCATCTTTTTTCAAAGGAGGTTTCTTCAAAAACGAAGAATTCTCTGGGGCCATCTGTTCAAGAGCTCTCGTCTTCCATTTCCCCATCTCCCTCCCCTTCTTCCTCTATGACCCCCCTACCAATCATTACTTCACTGGAAGAGACAGAGACGGTAAAGAAAATAAGGGAACTTCTTGAAAATATTCGGCAGGCAAATCTCCACCAGGATATGGAGTTATTTCTCTCTTGTTTTTCCAAAGAGTTTAAAGATCGAGAAGGAAAGAAAAGGGCTACCCTTGAGTCCTGGAAGAAATTTAACTATATCGAGCTCTCCTATCATTTGAAAAAATTCTCTCTCTCCTCCTCCGAAACAGCCAGAGCTAAGGTGGTCTGGTCCCTCAAATACTGTCCAAAGAGCGGAGGTTCTCCTCAAGAGAACAGAACCGTTTTAGAAGTCCTTTTTCAAAAAGAGGAAGAGGGCTGGAAGATTAAGGAGGTTATCCCGGAAAGTTAAACCTTATCTCTTTTTTTGATTTCCAAGAAATCCTTCATCCAGAATCCTTCCTGTTCCATCGAATTCTACATAATAAATAAAGGGTGAACGGAAGCCAGGAATATAAAATCTTAAGTCCATAAATTCCACCCGATGCCTTTCCCCATTTGATTCGATAGCCTTCACGACCGGAAAACGTGCGAACCAATAAAAGAATCGAATTCCATCTGTATTTAGGGCTCTTTTGACCCAAGGAGAATTCGGTAACTTCTCTACAGAACGAAAAAGAATATCCGAAGGGGGACTATAGAGATGATCCAGTTTTCTTAGGTAGGAACCCGAAGAAGCTTCTGGAGAAATCTTCTTTTCTCGTCTCAAATCCACAAATCCTTGATAAATGCTATGATGGGTCTCTATATAAAGGGCCCAGCGCAAGGGAGAGAGAGGTTGAGGGAGGGCTGCAACCTGAAGGATTTCTCCGTTCAGTCTCCTGGAAAAGTCCTGGGCTAACCTCAATGCCTTCTGATGGTGAAACCAGCAAAATATAATGTAAATCGTAAGTGAAAAAAGAATCCCCCGGCAGATCCACGAAGCTCCTTTTCGAATAAAAAGACTTCCGATCCATGGAAGGATAAGGATTCCTGAGAAAATGAAATCAATAATGAAGACCAGATCCCATGAAACTCTGTTTTCAGAAAAAGGAGAGAGGATCATGGTCCCATAAGAGGTCAAAAGATCGAGCAGGACATGGCTCACCAATCCGAAAAGACTGATTAAATAGAAACTCCAGAAATAAGAACACTTCGATACTTTTGTAAACAGCCAGCCCAGGAACCCTGCATAAAAAGGAAGTAAGAGAAAGGAGTGGGTGAAATCACGATGATATTGAAGATAGAATTGATGATTGAAAAGACCCAGGACAAAGTCTATATCCGGAAAGACTCCCGCTACCATCCCTGCAACACTTCCCCAGCGCCCTATTCTCGGATCGTCGATCGCCTTTGAAATGACTCCTCCTGTAATGGTATGAGTAATGGAGTCCACTCTTTTATGGTAACCTGAAGGGGTAGAGAAGGCAATCTCTAAACCCTAAGCCCTTACCCTTTTAAACCAGTCCACGGTAAGATCGATGGCCCGCTGGCGATGGTCCGGGTGGGTCAACCGATGATCTGCCCCTCCAATAATATGCATCTCTTTGGGAAGGTCCAGATGGTTAAAGATGGTGAAAGGTTGTTCCAGTGGAACAAGTTCATCTTTTTCACCATGGATGATCAGGCAATTTGAAACCATGGGAAGAAGAGGAAGGAGTCGATGTCTCGGAAGATCTTCAAAAAAAGAGTCTGGAGGAAGGGGATACTCCTCCTCTTGTTTCCTGTGGCGAAGGTCGTCCATATGAAGGGGAGTAGCCCAGATGACGACCCCTTTTATCGTCCGATCCTTCGAAGCCTGAATGAGAGAGAGAAACCCTCCAAGGCTGGAACCCACCAGTCCAATTCCACCCGTGGCTCCCAGCCGGTTTTTTACAAACTCGATCGCTGATCGAAGATCCGCCAATTTTTTACTAATCGTGTTGTCCTCCTCACCCCCTTCACTCTCTCCAATCCCCCTAAAATCAAACCTGAGCAAAGCCATCCCTTCTCTGGAGAATCTTTCCCCCAATGCCACATACTTTTCACTATTTTTACTGGAGAGCAACCCATGGGAGGCGATCACACAGAAAGGATTCTTATGATCGGGAAGATGGAGGATCCCTGAAAGTTTCATTCCCTCGCTCATGAAATAGACCTTTTCGGCTCTCATCTGTTTTTCTCCATTTCTATCAATCCCATTGCCCTTATTCATCTTTCAATTTAACCCCTGCTTCTTTCATCGCCTGGAGATACTCCTCCTTCAACTTCTCTTTTGGGATTCCGTGATCGATGAAATCCCAGGGAAAAACTTCATCGAGCTCCCTTTCCCGATATACATAGAAATCAGGATTGAGGTTGGTCACTCGAAAGGCCTCGGTCCAGTTTCCCTGAAGATGATGAGCAGCCATCAGAACTCTTCCCACCCTTCGATCTCCTCTTGAAAGAAAGGCCTGAAGGTAGGCCCATTTTGGAAGATCATGAAGGATCCCCATATGTCTTTCGCCCTGAACCCCTTTCTTCAGGACTCTTAATTTTCTCCTCAACTCTCCTAATTCTTCAAAGGGAGCCCATTGAAAAGGGGTATGGGGCTTCGGGACAAAAGGGCTTACGTTCAGAATCACCCTCCAGCCCTTCTTCTGTTCCTTTAGATGGGAAAGAAGATGGTGCTTAATCTTTTTAGAAAGAAGAAGGATTCCTTTTACATCCTCTTCGGTCTCAAAGGGGAGACCAATCAGAAAGTAGGTTTTGATCTGGTATATCCCATTCTTGATGAACATCTCGATGGCCTTCAGAATCTCCTCGTCTGAAAACCCTTTCTTGATGATTTTTCGGAGGCGCTCTGATCCTGCCTCCGGGGCAATCGCTGCGCTCTGCCCCCCTCCCTCTCTAAGAAATTGAACAAGGGATGGCGAGATCGCATCCACCCTCAACGAGGCCAGAGAGATTCCCCCCTGTTGATGAAGGATCTCCTCGCAGAGGGAGAGGAGATGAGGATAATCGGAAACGGCTGTCCCTGCCAAACCAATCCTTTTTTTCTTGGTGAGGGCCTCATTAGATAGGTTTTTGAGAACCGAAAGGCTCCTGTTTCGAAAAGGATAGTAAACGAAACAGGCCGCACAGAATCGGCATCCCCTCGGGCATCCTCGATTAAGCTCGATCAGGGCCATCTCGCTGAATTCCGTCTCCGGAGTAAAGAGAACGGATTGAGTGCCAAAGCGGTTGAGATCAGATATCCATCTTCTTTTTATCTTATTCGGAAGACCAGGATCCGGAGTGATTTCGTCTACCCTCCCATCTTCCCTGTAGGTCACGTGGTAAAATTGGGGGACATAGATTCCTTCGATAAGAGCTAATCTCTTCAACAGAACTTCTCTTCTGTCCCGGAATGATCGGAAGGTCTTTAAAAATTCATCTATGACCTCTTCCGCCTCCCCTAAAATAAAAAGGTCAAAAAAATCACTCAGGGGCTCCGGGTTCAGAAAGAGGGCCACCCCTCCACCCAGAATAAGAGGATCGCTTTCTTTTCGAAATCTTCGTTCCAATGGAAGATGGGCCAAGTGAAGGATCGTTAAGATATTGAGAAAATCATTCTCAAAGGAAACAGAGAAGGCCAAGATATCAAATTCGGTAAGAGGCTTCTGGGATTCGAGGGAGAAAAGGGGGGTTCCAGTCTTTTGGTATTCCGGAAGATCTTCCGGATCCGGAAGGAAGGCTCTCTCGCAAACCACATCCTCCTCCTGGTTGAATCTCTGATAAACGCTCTGAAATCCAAGATTGGACATTCCGACATAATAAGAGTTGGGATAGATAAGACCTATGGAGATCTTCCCGCCCCATGGTTTTTGATAGACCCCTTTTTCTTTCTCAAGCCTCTTTCTGGCTTTCTGGATATGCTTCCAGGAAATCATCTTTAGGTGATTCGTATTCCAAATCAGGGAGTTAATAAATCTATTCTATCACAAACCCAAAGAGCGAACCAATAAAAATAGACCATACGAATCGCCTTCAGATGAGTCCTTATTTAATCCGCCTGCTTTCTCAAGAATGTGGGAATATCAAAACGATCCTGATCCTCTGCGGGGAGATCATAGGGTTCGTCTAATTTCAACTCGTCATAGCGTTCCGTGGCTTTGGTTCTCCTCATGAAAGTCGGAATCTCCTGATGCTTTTCCTTCATACTGAATGAAAAAGGAGGAATCTCTCGATCCTGTTCCCTATGGTTGAAGGAAGGGGTATAAATTCTCTTGAACCGATTCAGATTCGATTTTTCAAATCGTTTCTCCTCGACCTTTCCAAAGCCGGTCGCTATCACGGTCACCCGAATCTCCTCCTTCATCTCCGGATCGATCACCATCCCCCATATAATATTGGCATCCTCATGGGCCTCTTTCTGGATAAGGCTGGTCGCTTCATTGATCTCACTGAGGGTCATATTCTCTCCACCTGTAATGTTGATGAGAAGCCCCCGAGCCCCTTCAATGGATATATCCTCCAGAAGAGGACTGGAGATCGCCCTCTGGGCTGCTTCGATGGACCGATTCTCTCCGGAAGCGATCCCTGTCCCCATCAAGGCCATTCCTGTTTCTGACATAATCGTTCGCACATCCGCAAAATCCAGATTAATGATTCCAGCTCCGACAATGATATCCGAAATCCCCTTGGCCGCATGGTAGAGGATTTCGTCGGCTTTTTTGAAGGCCTCCAGAAGGGTCATATTCTTTCCACAGATACTGAGAAGCCTCTGATTAGGAATCGTGATCAGGGCGTCAGCGGTCATTTTTAAATTAGCCAGTCCTTCCTCTGCCTGTTTCATGCGTTTCTTTCCTTCAAAATGGAATGGCTTGGTCACGATCGCCACCGTCAAAGCTCCCAGTTCTCGAGCAACCTCTGCCACCACTGGTGCACCTCCCGTTCCAGTACCCCCTCCGAGACCCGCAGTGATAAAAACCATATCCGCTCCTTTTAGGGCCTCACGGATCTGATCTATATCCTCTAAGGCCGCCTTCCTCCCAATCTCAGGATTTGCTCCTGCTCCTAACCCTTTAGTAAGATTGGCCCCTAACTGCAACTTGATAGGGGCTAAATTCGCGGCCAGCGCCTGGGCATCGGTATTAGCAGCAATAAATTCTACACCCGTGAGGTTATAGTGAATCATCGTGTTGATGGCATTATTCCCTCCCCCTCCAATTCCAATGATTTTAACTTTTGCAGCCATGTTTTGGTTCTCATCGAATTCAATCATATCGACCTCCTTTGATTGAAGAGATTTATGGTTTGGGGATCCATGGATTTGAGGCCCCAATCAAAATCTTTCAGACATCATTTCTTCCCTGACCCCCTGAATCCTTGACCCCGAAATCTCGCCTGAATTTAAAAGAATTCTCCAATCCATTCTCTCATTCGATGGGTGACCTTACTAAAAATATTTTCCTCTCCCACCCGAAATCGACTCTTTCCACGGTTTCGACTTCCATAGAGGACCAAACCCACTCCCGTCGCATAGATCGGACTACTGACCAGATCGACCAGACCACCGATCCCCGTGGGGACCCCTCTTCGAACAGGAAGATTAAAAATCTGTTCCGTGAGCTCAGGCACCCCTTCTAAAATCGCACTTCCACCGGTGAGGATCACACCAGCAGGGATGAGATTCGCATAACCCATCCGGACCACCTCCTCATGCACCAGAGTAAGGATTTCCTCCACCCTCGGTTCAATGATTTCTGCCAATGTCTGCCTGGAGAGCACCCGGGGCCTTCTTCCCCCCACGCTGGGAACCTCGATCGTTTCATCCTTTCGAACCATTGAAGTCAAGGCACATCCATATCGGATTTTAATCTTCTCGGCTTCCTCTAACGGGGTTCGTAACCCTATAGAGATATCATGGGTAATATGGTTTCCAGCTAAAGAGAAGACAGCCGTATGTTTAATGGATCCATTAGAAAAGATGACCAGATCGGTCGTTCCCCCTCCGATGTCAATGATCGCAGCCCCCAATTCCTTTTCTTCTGGGGTGAGGACAGCCTCGCTTGAACCCAATTGTTCCAGAACAATATCAGCCACATCGAGTCCTGCCCGATTAGCACATTTAATAATATTCTGAGCAGAGGTGATCGCTCCGGTCACAATATGGACCTTCCCCTCCAGTCTAATCCCTGACATCCCGACAGGATCTCTGATCCCATCCTGGCCATCCACAATGAATTCTTGAGGAAGAACATGGATGATCTCTCGATCCATCGGGATAGCTACGGCACTGGCTGCATCAATCACTCGTCTGACATCATTGGAAGTAATCTCTTTATTCTTGATCGCGATAATTCCATGGCTGTTGATCCCTTTAATATGCCCCCCTGCGATTCCGGCATAGACCGAGGTAATATGACAATCCGCCATGAGTTCCGCTTCCTCCACCGCTTTTTTAATCGATTGGACCGTACTCTCGATATTGACGACGACTCCTTTTCGTAACCCCTTCGAGGGATGGGTCCCGAGCCCAATGATTTGAACCTGACCATCAACGATCTCTCCCACCACGGTACAGATTTTGGTGGTCCCGATGTCCAGGCCCACCACTAATGAATCCTTTTTGCCCATCTCTCACCCCCTCCTTTCTCATGTCCTTCTTGAGAAACTCTTCTGACCACCATTCTCCTCACATCACTGCAGTCGATAAAAGCCACTGGAATCCCTCTCTTTCGAAGGTCTTTCAGGATCAATGAAAGCCTTTTTAACTTCTCTCTGAATTGATCCCAGCCCATTCTCACCTTAATCCCCTCGGTTTGAGTAAAAAGATGAATCCCCTCCTGTCTATCCATGTGGACCTCGGAGATTCTTTCCAGAAGTGGAACTCTTTCTTGTTCTATAGTCTTCAGCAGCTCGAGGACTTTCAGAAGAAGGTCCTTTACATCTTGCGGATCTTTTTCTACTGCCAATTTGGTGAATCCTGTAACAAAAGGAAAGTTATATCCATCCCTTTCCCCTACGGGAGAAAAGATCACCCCTTTTGAATCAAGGTAATAAAGTTCGTCGAGTTGGAGAATGGCTACGGGCTTTCTCTCTTTAATCTCAATGACCAATCTATCCGGGAAAACCTTTCTGACTCTCACCTCCTCGACCCATGGATGGGAGGAGACCTTCTTGCAAATCTCTTTCAATGAGATCGTAAAAAGATTGGGTCTCCCCTCGAGCCCAAGGAGGGAATGAAGGCTTTTCTCTTCAATCTTTTGACACCCGCGAATCTCTATCTCTTTAAGGTGGAAAAAGGAATCCTCTGAAAGGGAAAGATACAGATGGTGTCCCACTAAAAGAGAGAGCGCGAGGAGAAGAAGCTGAAAGGCTATCCGAATCGACTTCTTCAGCCATCCATGGAGCTTCTCTCCAACCCTCTCGATCTCCTTCCTTTTAGGTCTGAAAAATTTCTCTTGACTCATTTTAAGATTTTCTTCTCGTTTTCGATTTTCAAGGAAGCCCCGAGGAGAATCTTTTCCACCAAGTCTTCAAAAGGAATTCCTGCATAGGCTGCGGCCTTGGGGAGAAGGCTCGTCTCTGTCATTCCTGGCATGGTATTCACATCGATGACATAAGGATTTCCTTCTTCATCGGTCATGAGATCCACTCGAGCACAATCGGAACATCCCAGGGCCCGAAAGGCCCGCAGGCTTACCTCCTGAGCAAAGAGATACTTCTCTCGATTTAAAGGAGCGGGAATAATATACTCTGTCTCCCCTTTTGTATATTTTGAGTGATAATCATAAAAACCACTCTTAGGTGCAATCTCAATGATAGGAAGGGGAATATTATGGAGAACCCCGACCGTGATCTCTTTTCCTTTCATAAAGACCTCCACCAGAATCTCTTCGTCATACTTTCCAGCCTCTTTGAGCGCTGGAAGAATCTCCTCCGCTTTCCTGACAATGGAAACCCCCAGGGTAGATCCCTCCCTTGAAGGCTTGACGACGAAAGGAAGAGGAATGGAGATCTGATGGGCCTTTTTCTCAATCTCCTCTCGGTGGAGAACCTCAAAGGGAGGCGTAGGGATCTTCTCGTAAAGGAATATCTTTTTTGCCATAATCTTATGGAGGGCCAACGCACTGGCCAGCACCCCTGAGCCCGTGTAGGGAATCCTCATCAGTTCCAGCATCCCCTGAATCGTCCCGTCCTCTCCGTATCTTCCATGGAGAGCTATAAAGGCCACTTCAATTCTTTCCTGAAGGAGTTTCTCTGCGAGATCGTACCCTACGTCAATTCCACATACCTGATAGCCCTTATCAAGAAGGGCCTTTATAATAGCCCTTCCTGTTTTGAGGGAAATCTCCCTTTCTCTGGAGAGTCCACCCATTAATACTCCAATCTTCTTTTTCTTCAGAGAAGATTCCTTCATTCCCCGACCACCCGCACCTCCCTTTCGAGAGAGATGCCTTTCTCTTCATAAACCTTCTTTTCTATCCACTCCATCAAGTGAAGGACCTCCTCTGCCGTCGCCTTCCCTTGGTTGATGATAAAATTGGCATGCCGCTCAGAGATCATGGCCTGTCCCAATCGAAATCCCTTCAACCCCACCTCTTCGATCCATTTTCCCGCCGGCCCCTCTTTAGGATTTTTAAAAATGGAACCTGCACTGGGATACTCTATGGGCTGGGTTCTCCTTCTTCTCTCCGAATAGGACTTGACGGCTTCAAGGATCTCCTCTTTTCGACCTCGTTTTAAACGAAACCTTCCACGAATAATCACCCATGGATTAGGAAAGGAAAGGCAGCGATACGAGAAATGAAGTTTCGAGCTCTCCCTTTCCAAAATCTCTCCATCTTCTTTGAGGAAGGTGATCGAATGGACCAGATCTTTGATTTCAACCCCCCACGCCCCGGCATTCATGGCCAGGCCTCCCCCAACGGTCCCTGGAATTCCAAAGAAAGGTTCCATTCCTGCGAGTCCCTTCTGGATGGTGTATTGGACCAGTTGATGAAGGGAAAGTCCTGCTTCTGCTTCAACAAATTCTCCATCGAAAAAAACCCTTCTAAACCCCTGGGTTAAACTGACGACCCATCCTCTGATCCCTTTGTCCTTTACAATGAGGTTTGTTCCTCGTCCTAAAATGAAAAGTGGAATCTTCTTTCGCTTTGCAATCTTTAGAACTTTTTTGAGTTCCTCCAGATTCTTCGGGAAAAGCACGACATCCGCTGGGCCTCCCACTCGAAGGGAGGTCAGTTGCCTCATGGGAACGTCAAAAAGAGTTCTTCCTTCAATCAATCCTTCGGCTAATTTTCTGTAATCCCTCGCCATTGGATCCTTTCATTTCTTTTCAATTGAACCTCTTACTCCAAACGCTCCACCAGTTCATCAGCCACCTGCCAGATATCCCCTGCTCCCAGGGTGATGACCATATCGCCAGGTTGAAGGATCTTGAGAAGATGCTCCACGATTTCCTTTTTTTCTGGAAGATAGGTAGCCTCGCGATGACCTGACTCCCGGATTCCCTCGTAGAGAGCCTTGGCCTCCACTCCTTCGATTCGTTCCTCTCCAGCTGGATAGATCTCCGTGAGAATAAGAATTTCTGCGTCATAGAAGGCCGTCAGGAATTCACGAAAGAGTGCTTTTGTCCGGGTATACCGATGGGGCTGGAACACCACAATCAGTCTCCTTTTCCATCCCGTCTTCGCTGCCTTTAGGGTAGCCATCACCTCCACAGGGTGATGTCCGTAATCATCCACCACCAGAATTCCCCTCTTTTCGCCTTTAATCTGAAAGCGTCTCTGGATTCCGCTGAATTCAGCCAGAGCCTCTTGGACGGTCTGAAAAGAGAGGTCCAGTTCGAAGGCGGCGGCCACCGTAGCTAAGGCATTATAAACATTATGGAGGCCTGGCATGCGAAGAGTTAATCTTCCTAACCTTCTCCTCTGAAATAGAACATCGAAAGAGGTAGAGAGTCCCTCAAATTCAATCTCTTCCGCCCTGAAATCTGCCTGGGCAGTCAATCCGTAGGTCGTAAATCTCTTTTTCAGTTTCGGGATGAGGCTTTGAATATTGGGATGATCGAGGCACACGATGGCCAGTCCAAAAAACGGAATCTTATGGATAAACTGAAGGAAGGTCTCCTTGATTTCCTCAATCCCTTTATAATAATCGAGATGATCTGCATCAATGTTAGTGACCACTGCGATGGTTGGCATTAATTTTAAAAAAGAGCCATCACTCTCATCGGCCTCAGCCACCAAAAACTCCCCCTGACCGAGCCTTGCATTGCTTCCCAGACTGTTCAGTCTGCCTCCAATCACCACGGTAGGATCGAGTCCACCTGCAGCTAAGACAGTGGCAATGAGAGAGGTGGTCGTCGTCTTTCCATGGGTTCCTGCAATGGCAATCCCCACCTTCATCCGCATCAGTTCAGCGAGCATCTCAGCCCTGGGGATGATAGGGATGTGCCTCTCCTCAGCCGCTTCGACCTCCGGATTCCCGGGCCGGATGGCAGAAGAGACGACCAGGACATCGGCTTCTTTCACATTCTCTTTTCGATGGCCATAATAAATCTCACAGCCAAGGGATTGTAGCCTTCGAGTGACCTCCGTCTCTTTCAGGTCTGAACCACTGATGTGATAGCCTAAGTTGAGCAGGACCTCCGCAATCCCGCTCATCCCACTCCCTCCGATCCCCACAAAATGAATGTTTTTAATCTTTCCTTTCCTGTACATTTCGGTAAAAATTCAGCCTTTAGGATGCTGACGCTGAACGAGCTGATAACAATGAGCTACAATCTCCTGAGCTGCCATCGGTCTTCCGAATCTGCGAATCGAAAACTCCATCTTTTCCCTTTCCTCCGGATGCTCATATAATTGGAGAATGGCTTGAGAAAGGGTAGATCCGTTGAGGCATTCATCGCGAATCATTAAGGCGGCCCCTTTCTCCATGAGCCTCTGAGCATTGATGAACTGGTGTTGATGGGCTGAATAGGGATATGGAATAAGAATGGCGGCCTTTCCACAAACCGCCAATTCGGCAAGGGTGCTGGCTCCTGCTCGTGAGATGACGAGATCTGCCTTTTGATAGGCCAGGGCCATCTCCTGGATGAAAGGCGTCACTTCTGCCTCATACCCTCTCTCCCGATAACTCCTCTCCACATACTCCAGATCCTCTCTTCCCGTCTGATGGATCATTTTTATGAAGGGTTTCAATCTCTCAAGAGGTTCAAGGGCTTGGACCATCGCCACATTGATCCGATGCGCTCCTGCACTCCCACCAAAGATAAGAAGGGTGAATCGCTCCTCTTTTTTTCTGAGGGAACCCAAAGAGATCATCTCTTTTCGAATAGGATTTCCAGTCACAATCGTCTTCCTCCCGGGGAAATATCCCTTGGTCTCTTCAAAAGAGACAAAAATCCTGTGAACCCACCATTTCAAGAGTCGATTGGTTGCTCCTGGAATGATATTCTGTTCATGAATGGCACGGGGAAGCCCAAGAAGAGCAGCAGCCAAAAGAACGGGGCCGGAGGCATACCCTCCCACTCCGATGACCATCTCTGGCCGATACCTCTTCAAAATGGTATAGGACTCTAAAATGGCCCTGGGGAGAAACGAGAAAGACTTCAACTTCTCCCCGAAAGACTTTCCTCGAATAGGCATGGCCGAAATGGTTCTCAAAGGATATCTCCTATTCCCAAGCACCCTCTTCTCAATTCCTCTTTCCGTGCCCACAAAGAGAATCTCGTTGCCCTCCTCCCTTTCCAGAAAGGCCTCAGCGATCGCCATGGCTGGAAAGAGATGACCTCCTGTGCCTCCCCCTGCAATCACCCATCTCATCTACGCTCCGCGTAGGATGAGAGATGAAGAAGAATCCCCATTCCCATTAAGTTTACAACCAACGAAGTCCCTCCATAACTGATAAAAGGAAGGGTCAATCCTTTCGTTGGGAGAAGACCTAACACGACCCCCATATTGATCACCGCTTGAAGAGAAATCATTAGCGTCACGCCTAAAGCGAGATAGCAGGCGAATCGTTCCTGAAGGGAAAGGGCGATTTGAATCCCTCTGAAAGCCAGGATAAAGAAGAGAAGAACCACTACCATCGCCCCTATCAATCCTAATTCCTCTCCAATAATGGAAAAAATAAAGTCCGTATGGGGGGCGGGAAGGAAGAAAAGTTTCTGCCTCCCTTCTCCAAGTCCCTGCCCAAAAAGACCTCCTGAACCAAAGGAAAGGAAAGATTGGATAATCTGGAAACTGCTTCCTTTAGGATCTTCCCAGGGCCGGATGAATCCCATCAACCTTTTATAACGATACTCAGCGCTCATGAGAAAGGTATAGACCAGTGGAATGGCGATCAAAAAGGCAGAGACCAGATAGATCACCCTGGCCCCACTGATGAAGAGGAGGATAAATACGAGGATGATCAAGAAAAGGGCCGTTCCGAAATCGGGTTCCTTCAGAATGAGACCGATGAGGATCCCCGAAAAAAGGACCACAGGAAGAAATCCAAAGAAGAAGCTTCGAATCTTCTCCTCTTTCTTCGTCAGGAGATAGGCCAAGAAAATGACTAATCCCAGCTTTGCACATTCAGAAGGTTGAAAGGAGAATCCGCCCACTCGAATCCATCGCATCGATCCTCCGGCCCGATACCCAATCCCTGGAATAAGGACCACCATCAATAAAAGGATAGAAACAAGGAAGATAGGATAGGCCAATCGTTTAAATCCCTCGTAAGGGAAAAAGATGAAGAGGGACATTAGCAAAATTCCAATCCCTGCAAAGAGGGCTTGTCGTTTAAGAAAATAGTAAGGGTCGCCAAACCGCTCGTTCGCAAGGATGGCACTGGTACTATAAACCATGACAATCCCGATGCTCACGAGCATCAAGGTCACAAACAGTAGAACGAGATCGACTCTCCTTTTCCCCTTCATTTTATTCCCTTATAACCGTCTCACCAATTCTTTAAAGATATTTCCTCTCTCCCGATAGTCTTTGAACATATCAAAACTCGAGCAGGCGGGTGAAAGGAGAACCACTTCCCCTGGCCTGGATGTTTGGTAAGCTAATGAAACAGCCTCCTCCAGACTCTCAGCCTTGAGGGTCTCTGTGAATGAACCTAACTCCTGAGCCATCCTTTCTCTGGCTTCTCCGATCAGGATCAACCGCTTCACTCGCTTCTGGATGAGATCTTTCAATGGGGAAAGGTCGGTCTTCTTATCCTTTCCACCGGCAATCAGGATCACCGGTTCTGAAAAGCTCTGGAGTGATTTCACGACTGAGCCAACATTGGTTCCTTTGGAGTCATTATAGAATCGGATTCCTCCGACCTCTCTCACAAATTCAAGGCGATGCTCTAATCCTTGGAACCTTTCAAGGGCTTTTTGAATCGTTCGTGGTGAACATCCGAAGAGCCTTGCCGCGAGAATCGCTGCCATCATATTCTCGATATTATGAACCCCTTTTAAGGGGACCTCCCTAAGGGAATATCGTTCTTCGAGAGAATTCATCCTCAGGACAATCTCCTCTCCATTAGAAAAGGCCCCCTCCTCTATGGCTTTACCCAAGGTAAAAAAAAGTTTTTTCCCGGAAATCTTATCCAAGGAACCCATTACGAGCGGATCATCTCGATTCAGGACCGCCCAATCTTCAATGGTTTGATTCTCAAAAATTCTAAGCTTAGCCTGGATATAAGCTTTAAAATTTGGATAACGATCGAGATGATCCTCTGTGATATTCAGGAGGACCGAACAGCGAGGTCGAAACCTCTCAATCCTTTCTAACTGGAAACTGGAGATCTCAACGACCAGGACTTCCCATCGCTCTTTTCCATCAGCAAAAAGGATAAGGGGCTCTCCCACATTCCCGCCTATCCCCACTCGTTTTCCCTCCTCCTTGAGCATCTCTCCCGTAAGGAGCGTGGTCGTGGTTTTTCCGTTTGTTCCAGTGATCGCAATGAGGGGAGCCTCAAGAAAGTGGTAGGCGAGTTCGATCTCGCTGATCACGGGAATTCCTTTTTTTAAGGCCTTTTGAATCGGCTCAATACCCGGATCGACCCCCGGACTCAGGACGATCAAATCCTGTCGCAGGAAATGTTCAATCGAATGCCTTCCCCATTCTATCTCTATCTCCCAGGATCGTAATTCTTCCCATACCTCTCTCATCTCTTCCTTGGATCTTATTTCTGAGGCACTCAAGAGTGACCCCTTTTCTTTAAGAAATTTCAGAGTGGCCAATCCTGTCCTGGCCAATCCGACTACCAGTACTTTTCTCCCACGAAGATGGATCATGTCGACCTTTTCTTATCTTAATTTCAGTGTACTAATGGCAATGAGCCCCAGGATGATCCCGATGATCCAGAATCGAACAATGATCTTAGGTTCGGCCCACCCTTTGAGTTCAAAATGATGATGAAGAGGGGCCATCCGAAACACCCTTTTCTTTCGAAGTTTATAGGAGATCACCTGCAGAATGACTGAAAGGGCTTCGATGACAAAGATTCCCCCTGTGATCACCAAAAGAAACTCCTGCTTGGTCACAAGGGCAATGGTTCCCAGGGAGGCCCCCAAAGCCAGAGAACCCACATCCCCCATAAAGACCTGAGCAGGATAGGTATTAAACCAGAGGAAACCGAGCCCAGCTCCCACCAGCGCTCCACAGAGAATGGTCAACTCTCCACTCCCCCGAACAAAGGGAATCTGAAGGTAACTGGCAAATCGAAAATGGCCCGCAAGATAACAGAAGAGCATAAAGGTAGCACTCGTGATGAGAACCGGACCGATGGCCAATCCATCCAATCCATCTGTGAGATTGACTGCATTGGCTGTCCCGACAATGACGAGCATCCCAAAAAGGATGTACCAATTCCCTAAATCCGGCATCACCCTCTTGAAAAAAGGAAAGACTAATCGAGAATTATGATCCATCAAATGAAATAGAATGAAACTTGACGCCAGTCCCATGGCCACCTGGACAGGGAATTTATATCGAGCTCGAATTCCCAATCCATTCTTTTCTTTAATTTTTCTATAATCATCTAAAAAACCTAACCCCCCGAATCCCAAAGTGGTCAATAAAACGATCCAGATATATCGATTGGTGAGGTCTACCCAGAGAAGGGTGGGGAGGAATAGAGCGGCCAAAATAATCCCTCCTCCCATCGTAGGGGTTCCGTTTTTGGAAAGGTGTCGAGAGGGAACATCGTCTCTCACGATCTGTTGAATTTGAAAGGCTTTCAACTTCTGGATGATCCATGGACCCATTACAAAACTAACGATAAGGGCTGTGAGAATGGCATAGATGGTCCGGAAGGTAATATATCGAAAGACATTAAAGAAAGTGAAATATTCATGAAGGGGATAAAGAAAATGATAAAGCATCTTTTCAGCTCCTCCTTTGGATCAATCCCTCCACAATCTTTTCCATGGCCATACCCCTCGACCCTTTGACCAATATCCAATCCCCTTCACGGATCATCTGATCTAACCATAGGATGGCCTCTTCATGATCTTTAGCCGTAAAGGTCCTCTCCGGTTTCATTCCATGATGAATGGCTGAATCTTTGAGGATCCTTGTTTTTTCACCAAAAGTGATAAGGAGGTCTATCTTTAACTCGGAAACTCTTCTTCCGATCCATCGATGAGCTTCCTCACCAAATTCTCCCAACTCCAGCATGTCCCCAAGGACAGCGATGCTCCTTCCTTCTCCCTTGATCTCGGCAAGCGTCTCCAACGCCATCTCCATCGACCTTGGATTGGCATTATAGGTGTCATTCAGGAGATGAATTTGGCCTGGAAGCTCCTTATATTCCATCCTCATGGGGAAGGGACGAAAATGCTCCAATGCCTCTTTCGCCTTCTCCAAGGGGATTCCAAAAAGAGTAGCCCCTGCAATTGCCGAGAGAGCATTCAGAACAAAATGCCTCCCCAATAAAGGAAGATGAATTTCCAATTCTTCTCCTTCCATCGAGACATGAAAATAGGTTCCCTCCTCCTTTAATTGAATCTCTTTCGCCATCACGTCTGAGGGGTTTTCAATCCCGTAAGAGATTTTCTGACCAAGGAAAGTCCGGGCGAGCTCCACGACCAGAGGATCATCCTGATTGACCAGGATAGACCCATCCTGTCTCATCCTTCGAAAGAGTTCTCCCTTTTCCTCTTTAATCTTTTCGATACTCCTCATCCCTTCCAGATGAACGGGATGGATGTTCGTAATCAGGGCCACATCAGGCTCCGAAATCTCTGTCAATCTTCGAATCTCTCCGGGAACATTCATCCCCATCTCGAGGACGACAACCCTCTCCTTCTCTGTAAGATTTAAAAGGGTCAGGGGGAGTCCGATAAGATTATTGAGATTTCCTTCCGTTTTAAGAACGGGAAAGGTGGTCTTGAGGCAGGTGGCGATCATCTCCTTGGTGGTCGTCTTTCCATTACTACCGGTGATCGCTACGACCGGTGTTCGATACTTTCTCCTCCGCTCCCTTGCGAGATCCCCCAGTGCCCGTAGGGTATCCTCGACAGCGATGACCACTTTTGAAGGATCACCATTCCACGAAATCTCCCTCGCCTTCTCTTCCTCTACGATCACTCCACCAGCCTTCTTCAGAGCTTCCAAAGCAAAGTCATGGCCATTGAATCGAGTTCCTTTGAGAGCAATGAAGAGCTCTTCTTCGAGGAGGGTTCTGGAATCCGTAGAGATTCCTCGAAAAAGAACTCCTTCTCTTTTCCCTTGTATAAGTCTTCCCCCTGTTGCCTTTAAAACCTCCTCAATCGTAAAAGTCATCCTTCCCCCAATGCCTTCTGAGCCTCTATGCGATCATCAAAAGGAAACCTCTCTTTTCCAATAATCTGATAGTTTTCATGTCCCTTTCCAGCGATTAAAATGATATCGAAAGGAGAGGCTATCTGAATGGCCATTCGAATAGCCTCTCGTCGATCAGGAATAATAAGATATCCTCTGGTAAAGTTCCGAAGATCATTTTTATGAGGATGGAGTTTTTTAACTCCAATTGAATGGAATCCCAACTCAGCCTCCTCGATAATGGCCAAAGGATCTTCTGTTCTTGGATTGTCGGAGGTCAGAACGACCAAATCACTCAATCTTCCGGCCACCTCGGCCATGAGGGGACGTTTCACTCGATCCCTATCCCCTCCACAGCCAAAGACGGTGATCATCCTCCCTTTCGGCTCCGTTCGGGTATGAAGTTCTGTTAACGCAGTTAAAACCTGCTTTAGGGCATCGGGGGTATGGGCATAATCAACGAACACTCGAACACCCTTCGGATTTTCAACCCTTTCCAATCTTCCTGGGACCCCCTTCACCTCTTCCAATCCTTCCCGAATCACCTCAAGGGAAAGGTCTGCTCCAATCCCCGTCGCCACAGCTGCCATAAGATTATAAAGATTAAATCTTCCAATCAGTTTGGAACGGAGGGGGAACTCCCCATGAGGGGTCTTGACCCGACAGGAGAGACCCTCAAAGGAAGCCATAACCTCCCGAACTGAGACCTCAGAGGAGGGATGAAATCCATAGCGAAGGACAGGCAAAGAGAGCCCTTCGATGATCTCCTCTCCCCTTGGATCGTCCCGGTTCGTCACAGCAAACCTCTTTGGCTTTTCACTCATCACCAGATATTCAGAGAAGAGCTTTCGTTTACTTTCAAAATATCGATCCAGTGTTTTATGATAATCCAGATGCTCTGTTGAAAGGTTTGTAAAAACGACTCCATCAAATTGACACCCTCTCACTCGAGCCATCTCCAGGGCATGAGAGGAGACCTCAAGGATCACACAGCTGACCCCTTCCTTCCTCATCTCCCAGAGCATTCGTTGAAGATCCAATGACTCAGGAGTCGTATTGGGTGCTGGAAAGATCCGATTTTTATACCGATAATTGATCGTTCCAATCACCCCCACGGTCTCCCCCGCTTTCTTGAAGATGGATTCTAAGAGATAGGTAATGGTCGTCTTTCCGTTGGTTCCCGTGATCCCGATAAGCCTGAATTGGGATGAGGGGTGCTCATAAAACTTAGAAGAAATTTCGGCCAGGGCCTCTCGAGTACTCCCCACCAAGATGGAAGTGACGGAGGGAGGAAGAGAGACCGCGTCATCTTCCAGAAGAATTGCAATGGCTCCTCTTTGGACCGCTTCACCAATAAAGCGGTGTCCATCTCTCTCGAGTCCCCGGATAGCCACAAAGAGATAATCCTGTTTAACCTTATGAGAATGATAGGCAATTCCTTCAATCTCTCTGTCTCTCTCTCCGTTAATCTTTTTGATCCTTAATCCCTCAAGCAATCTCATCAATTTCATGGTCTCATCATCAAAAAAGGTAACGGTTTTCCTGATAGGGTTATCCACGGAGATTCCTCTCAGGAAGGGGATTCAAGTTTTAAGTAACAGATCTCTCCTTTCTCAACGAGTGTTCCAGGTTTAGGACTCTGTTCGGTGACCTTTCCGCTACCTGAAACTTTGATAATGAGCCCTCTCCCTTCAATCCGGCTCAGGGCATTTCTCAAGGTGAGGCCGGTAAGATCGGGCATAATCATCCTTCCCGTTTCTTCTCCCACTCTTTCTTTTTCAAAAGAAGGCTGAACCTCTTTGGTTTCCCCTAAGGGGGAAAATTCATTTTTGACAATCTGGATTCCTTTTGGTAGAACCTGAAGATAAGGAAGGGCCCTTTCAACAATTGATCTAAAGACAGGAGCTGCAACTACTCCTCCCAAATTACTTCCACGAGGCTCATCAATAACGACCACAACCACCATCTTAGGGTCTTCTACCGGTGCTAATCCCATGAATCCACTCATATAGTGTTCCGTAGAATAACCCCCCAAAATGGGATCTACCTTCTGGGCTGTTCCTGTCTTTCCGGCGATCTCGTATCCCTGAGGTACGGCCTGCTCGCCTGTTCCGCCTTTTTCAGTCGTCGCTTTGAGTAAGGCAATGAGAGTCTTGCTGGTCTCTTCAGAGATGACCCGTTTGACCTCCTCTGGTTGAAAAACCTGAAGGGTCTCTCTTTTCTCGTTTGTAATTCTCTCCACAATATAAGGTCTCATCTGTCTTCCACCATTGGCGATGGTGGAAAGGGCTACTGCCAGTTGAATTCCTGTGACTGAAATCCCCTGTCCGAAAGAGATGGTATCTAAGGAGACAGGAGACCAGTATCTTGGATGACGAAGGAGACCTTTAGCTTCTCCAGGGAGGCCCACGTGAGTCTTTTCTCCAAAACCAAATTCTCGAATGTATCGATAGAATCGATCTTTTCCGATCTTCTCAGCAACTTTCGAGGCCCCAATATTACTTGAAACTTTTAGAATCTGTTTGAAGGTCAACCACCCGTGAGGAGAATGATCACGAATGGTCCGATCATAAACCGTATAAGCCCCATTCTCACAGTAAAAGGAGTCCGAGGGATGAACCATTCTCTCTTCGAGAGCGGCAGCGGCCAAGAAGACCTTAAACATCGAGCCCGGCTCAAAGACATCCGTGATCGCTCGATTCTTCCAGGTTCTGGGTCGGTAGTTTAAAAATTGATTCGGGTTAAAGAAGGGGGAGGAGGCCATCGCTAAGATCTTTCCTGTTTTGGGTTCCATGATGATGACGAGTCCCCCTCTGGCCTCCCATTTTTGAACCGCCTGTTCCAGTTCTGTCTCGGCAATCCGTTGAAGATGGGTATCCAGAGTGAGGATAATGTTTCGAGACTCGCTTTCCTTTTCGATAGGGGGATCATTTAGAAAGATTCCCCTGCCTATGGCATCCCGTTCCATCATCCACACCAGGGGTTTCCCGTTGAGAAGTTCATTATATTGAAATTCGATCCCCTCCAATCCCTTCGAATCGAGTCCTACAAATCCAATGACATGAGCGGCCAGTTGATGATAGGGATAGAACCGTTTATTCTCCTTTAAAAATTGGATTCCCGGAAGACGAAGAGCCTTGATCGCTTCAGCCTCCCCTGGGGAGATGTGTCGTTTGATCCATTCAAATGACGACTTTCCCCTTCGCAATTTCTCCTGGATTTCTTTTGAATCGAGTTGAAGGATTCTGGCTAATTCTCTGGCCGTTCTTTCCACCTCCATTACCTTCTTGGTTTCGGCATACACGGAATCAACCTCAAGACTCACGGCGAGCTCATTTCCATTTCGATCATAGATGATCCCTCTTTTAGGGAGGAGAGGAACTTCAGAAATTCTCTGTTGAGTGGCCAATCGATAGAGTTGTTCCTTTTTTAGGACTTGAAGTTGAAACATCCTCCCCGTAATCAGAACAAAACAGCAGAAGAGGAGGGAGGTTAAGAAGATAATTCTGACCTTAAACCAATTGATGGATCTCCTTTTCATCGGATGATGATCACCTGATCCGGTTTTGGTTTAACCATTCTTAATTCTTCTGTAGCCACCTTTTCGATTCGCTCATAGGACTTGAGGATCGCCACTTCTAATCGTAATCGTTTATTGATTTCCTGAAGATTTCTTTCCTCCCTCAATGCCTTTGAGATTTCGTATCCATACTGAATGATCTGGATCCTCGACCAGACATAAAAGAGAGAACCCCCGATCAAAAAAAGCAGGAAAAGACTGAAAAAAAGAACCTGTTTTAATTTTGTTGCTCTCTTTTTCCTCTTCGAATTGTTTTCTTCCCGGAGGAGATGTTCACTTCTTCCTTTATACTCTCCCATCAGGATGCCTCACACCCTTTCAGCACACCGAAGTTTTGCGCTACGGGAACGAGGATTCTCCCTCTGTTCTTCGATCGTAGGGGTGACGGGCTTAGGGGTCACGATTCTGATCACCCCTTCCTTTTCCCATCTTCGAAACGCCTCTTTAACGATTCGGTCTTCCAGAGAGTGAAAGGAAAGGATCACGATTCGTCCCCCCTTTTTGAGAACCTGCCATCCCACATCCAGAATTTTTCTTAAATTATCAAGTTCCTCATTGACCCTGATTCGAAGAGCCTGAAAGGTTCTTGTCGCCGGATCGATTCTCTTAGAGTGAAATCTTTTAGGAATCGCCCGATGGACAATCCTCCGAAGTGCCTGAGTTGTTTGAATCGGTTGTATCTCCCTCTCCTTTACGACAGCTTTTGCTATTCTTCGAGCAAAGGGTTCTTCCCCATACTCTCTAAAGATTCTCTCCAGTTCAGGGAGAGAGAGATGATTCACGAGGTCAGCCGCGGTACAACCGGTTCGTTGATCCATTCTCATATCCAGAGGACCTTCCTTTTGAAAACTAAAACCCCTCTCTCCTCTTTCTAATTGGATGGAAGAAAGACCTAAATCCAGAAGAATTCCGTCCACCTTTTCAATATTTTTCATCTTCAATATCTCTGGTAGGTGAATAAAGTTCTCCTTGATGAGGTGCACTCTCTCCCCATAAGGGTCCAATCTTTTTTGGGCCTCCTTAATGGCTTCTTCATCCCATTCTATTCCAAGGAGGATCCCATCGGGAGCTGTCCTCTTGAGAATCTCCTCTGCATGTCCCCCTCCCCCCAATGTGGCATCCACATAAATCCTTCCGGATTTGCACTGCAAATAACTCATCACCTCTTCCAACATGACAGGGATATGAACCAATGATGTGCATCCTATAGACCAAGACTGGCGAGCGTATCTCTGATCTGATCAAATCCTTCTTCAACTTGTCGAACCACTTCAAGCCAGCGCTCCTTTGCAAAGATTTCAATGAACCTCCCCTCACCGACCAGAACGACATCCTTCTTAAGATTGGCATAATCTCTCAAGGACTGGGGGATAAGAAGCCTTCCTAATTTATCGATGGTGCAGTCAATGGCACTTGAATAAAAATATCTTAAGAATGCACTGGTCTCTTTTCTTATGATTGAAAAAGAACCAATCTTCTGTTCTACCAGAAGATTCCATTCCTCGTAAGGAAAAGCGACCAGACACCCGTCAAAGTTCGTGATTACTAAGCGATCATCATATTTTTTGCTGAGGATTTCGCGGAATTTTGAAGGGATACTGATACGACCTTTTGAGTCTATGGTGTGTTCATATCGACCACGAAACACCTTTCACCCCCATTTGAGAACCATACCACCTTTTCCCACATTTTCCCACTTAGCCTTTATGGATACACGGAAAATTTAAATTTGTCAAGTGAAATTTTATAGTTACTCCAATTTTTTTCGAATTCCGTTAAATCTACAATATATTTGAAAATCAGAGTTTATAATTACTATATTTAGTAAGTTTCTTCCACTTTTAAGGAAGAATTTTTTCAGAAGTAATCCATCCCTTATGAGGGGAGAATTGGCCTGATAAGGTTATGAGTGCGGTAATCTTAAATTGACCAAAAAGCTTTCAGGTTCAATCCGATTCGATGAGAAACCATTTTTTTACGGTGAATCCTTCCATATTCCATTTTATCCTGAATCCCTTCGCGTTCTCAGGGTTTCGGAAATACCCCTTTCAGGCCAAAATGGCTCCTCTTTCTATAGATTGCAATCAGGGATTTCTTTTCATTGACAACTCGCTCGATCCTATCTAAAATAAAATCATGGTTCCTGAGACGATAAAAAAGAGGGTAGAAAAACTTCGGGAAGAGATCGAATATCACAATTACCGATACTATGTCCTTGACCAGCCCGAAATTTCCGATGCCGAATATGATCGATTGATGAGAGAATTAGAAAAGCTCGAGGAACAGTACCCCGAGCTTCGTTCCCCTCACTCCCCGACCCAGCGAGTGGGGGCTCCCCCCTTAGAAGCCTTCGAGATCGTTCGTCATACCATCCCTATGCTGAGCCTTGCCAATGCATTTAACGAGGAAGAGGCGAAAGAATTTGACAAGAGGGTGAAACGATTCCTGGGAATCTCTTCAGATATTGTGTATGTTGCTGAACCAAAGTTGGATGGATTGGCTGTTGAACTGGTCTATGAAAATGGATTCTTCACAATCGGCTCCACTCGTGGAGACGGAGTAAATGGGGAAAACATTACACAGAATTTAAAGACGATCAGGACCATCCCCCTCCAGTTGATCAGAAAAGAGATTCCAGTCCCCGAACGCCTGGAAGTTCGGGGAGAAGTAATCATGCAGATCAAAAAGTTTGAGGAACTCAATCGAAGGCGGAAAGAGGCCGGGGAACCTCTATTCGCTAATCCGAGAAATGCCGCTGCGGGATCCGTTCGTCAGTTGGATTCAAAGATAACCGCCTCTCGACCTCTTGAAATTTACTGTTACGGAATCGGGGAGGTGAGGGGATGGACTTTCAAAACTCAGTGGGAAATCCTCCAAACCCTTCCCAAATGGGGTCTCCGAACCAATCCTCATATTCAGAAATGTAAAAACATCGAAGAAGTGATCGAGTACTATCACGAAATGAGTGAACGGCGGGAAAAACTTCCTTATGAAATCGATGGGATTGTGATCAAGGTCGATCGCCTCGATCTTCAGGCCCGTTTAGGAGAGATATCGAGAAGTCCTCGCTGGGCTCTGGCTTTTAAGTTTCAACCCAAACAGGAAACCACAAAGATTCTCGATATCATTGTTCAGGTGGGAAGGACAGGGGTCCTCACCCCGGTGGCACTCATGGAACCTGTGAGAGTCGGTGGGGTCGAAGTGAGCCGGGCTACCCTCCATAATCAAGACGAAATCGACCGTCTGGATGTGAGGGTTGGAGACACCGTGATTATCCAAAGGGCGGGAGATGTCATTCCTGAGGTCGTTCAGGTCATTACCTCCAAGAGAAAGGGAACCGAGAAGAAGTTCAAGATGCCCTCCAAATGTCCTGTATGCGGAGCAGAGGTGATCCGGGAGGAAGCCCTTCATCGCTGTATCGGGCTGGACTGTCCGGCCCAGCTCAAAGGTCGGATCAAACACTTCGCCTCTAAAAGGGCAATGGATATCGAAGGTCTCGGGACAAAATTGACCGACCAACTGGTAGACAAAGGACTCGTCAAAGATGTGGCGGATCTTTACTATCTCAAAAAAGAAGACCTCGTCGCCCTTGAGCGAATGGCTGATAAATCGGCTCAGAATATTATCGAGGCCATCGAAAAGAGCAAGAATAAGCCTCTCGGAAAATTTCTCTTTGCCCTTGGCATTCGTCATGTGGGGGAGGCGACGGCCGAGGATCTGGCTCGCCACTTTCCGAGATTGGATGATTTCTTTCATCTCAAGGAAGAAGATTTAATGAAGGTGGAAGGAATCGGTCCCGAAGTGGCCTCCAGTATTGTTCAATTCTTTAGAGACAAGAAAAATAGAGAATCGATCGAACGATTGAAAAAGGCCGGGATCAAGCTGATCGAACCTAAGGCAAAGGAGAAGGGAAAGCTTGCTGGGAAAACCTTTGTCTTCACTGGAACCCTTAAGTCTTATGGAAGGGATGAAGCTCGAAATTTAGTAGAGTCTTTAGGAGGGATGACGGCCTCCAGTGTTTCTAAGAAGGTAGACTTTGTGGTGGTCGGAGAGGATCCGGGATCGAAACTCGAAAAGGCTAAAGAACTTGGAATCAAACTCCTCACCGAGGAAGAATTTAAAAAGATGATCGGTCAATGAAAAAAACCCTTTTAACCACTCCTGTTTAATAGAACTTCATTTTTTTCTTTTCTTCCTTTTGCAATTTAATTATACTTCAGAGAAAACACCCTTGAAAAATCCATCCCTTGAATGGAGGAAGAGCTATGGGAATATTTAGAAAAGGAAGAGAGCGGGATGTCATCACCATGATCTTCAATCATCTTCAAAAGGTTCAGGAATGCCTGGAGCAGACCCAAAAGACGATGAACCATTATCTGGATGGCAAAATTGATGAGGCAAAAGCCGAGGCTCTCAAAACAGACCATCTCGAAACAGAGGCAGACCATATTCGGCGCTCCATTGTAGATATTCTTTTTCGGGGAGCCTTTCTTCCTATCTTTCGGGTAGAGATTCATAACTTTGTTGAAAAGGTAGATCAAATTGCAGACAATGCTGAGATCTGTTGTGATTTTCTCCTCGGCCAGCGGCCTTACGTTCCTGAGGAATTCAAAAAAAGATTTCTTAAAATCATGGAAGACACTCTTCCCATGTTTCATTGCCTTCGAGAGGCCACGGAAAATTTCTTCGGAAAAGGGGATCACGAGTTGATTCGAAAGAGGGTTACGGAGATTGGGATTTCAGAATCCTCGATCGATGATGAGGAATGGAAACTCACCCGGGACATCTATACCTCTAATCTCTCCCTCGCCGAAAAGATCCATCTGAAACGATGCCTCGATACGATAACCAGTATGTCCGACCAAATCGAAGATACCTCGGACTGGTTAGAAGTCCTTTTGATCAGCAGTAAAGTCTGATCGGTCAGTTTATCTCTATCTGGGAGAACCATCGATGTGGGAACTTTCGGCTGGAATCTTTATGGGTTGGAGTCTTGGAAGTAACGATGCGGCAAACTTCTTCGGAACAGGGGTAGGTGCGAAAATCATCACCTATCGGAAAGCCACCCTTCTGATCGCGCTCTTCGTTGTGATAGGAGCCTTATTAGAAGGAGAGAAGTGTTTCGCCACGGTGGGCGAAATCTCCAAACTCGATCTTAAAATGGCCTTCTTCACCACCCTCTCTGCCGCATCGATGGTCACCCTGTTTACTTATTTTGGGCTTCCTACCTCTACATCCCAGGCCATTGTTGGAGCGATCCTGGGTGGAGGACTTTATCTGGGAAAAGCGGATTTCACTAAACTTTATAAAATTCTTCTCTGTTGGATCTTGACTCCTGTTGGAGCATTGATCATCAGTTTTCTCCTTTACCATATATTAGGAAGGGCGGTCAACCGATACCTGAAACGCCCTCTCCTTCGAGATGCCATGATTAAAGGGGGACTGGTGATCTCTGGATGTTTTGGGGCTTATGCCCTTGGGTCAAATAATGTGGCCAATGTCACTGGAGTTTATGTGACGACAGGGGCGCTCTCTCCTTTTTACGGGGCGTTGATAGGAAGTTTGAGTATCGCTTTGGGAGTCCTCACTTATAGCGGAAAGGTGATGGAAACCGTGGGAAGAAAGATTGTAGCCTTAGATCCCTATTCTGCTTTCATTGCTGGAGTGGGTTCAGCCCTTATCGTGTGGATCTTCACTCAGGTAGGCGTTCCAGTCTCTTCCTCCCAGGCGGTCGTTGGAGCCGTTACAGGGGTAGGACTCGTAAAAGGAATCCGCGCGGTGAGCCTCAAGAGTCTTGTTGAAATTGTAGTGGGATGGGTATCAACCCCTCTAACCGGAGGAATCGTCTGTTATATTTTACTCGTCTTATTCTATCGCTAATCTCAAAGAGAGGTGGTCTCAAATGAAAAGAGTGGTGATCGATTGTGATGTGGGAGTGGATGACGCAATGGCTTTAATCCTTGCCTATGGTTCACAGGAACTGGAAATAAAGGCAATCACGGGAGTCAACGGAAATGTCCCCCTAAACCAGGTTTTCGAAAATATCCAGAAGATCCTCTCTCTGATTCGTCCCTTCTATCCTCCTCTGATCGCAAAAGGAGCGGATAAACCCTTAACAGGAGAAACCCTTTATGCCCATTCCGTTCACGGGATAGATGGATTGGGAGGGGCTGATATTCCAATTAATGAAACAGAGAGATTCTGGGAAACTTCTCCCTTGAAAGCATCTGAACTTCTTCCAACGATGGCCCGTCAATTCCCCAAAGAACTTATGCTCATTGCAACAGGTCCTCTGACCAATCTAGCCTTGGGGATTCAAAGAGATTTTGAAGGGATGAAAAATTTTAAAGAGATCATCATTATGGGGGGAGCCATTCGAACGAGGGGAAATACGACACCCTATGCTGAATTCAATATTTATTCCGATCCCTTGGCCGCCCGGATCGTTTTGGAAAGCGGGATTCCCATCACTCTGGTTCCCCTCGATGTCACCCATCAGGTCTTTCTTACTTCCGATCTCATGGAACAAAAAATTAAACCCCTTCAAAATCTCCTTTCTAATTTTATTATTCAGGCTACAGGCTATGAGTCTTTATCCCGAAAATTTAGAAATCGAGAGACCATCTTCCTCCACGATCCTCTGGCGGTTGGAGTAGCGATCGATCCTACCTTAGTTAGGACAGAAAACCTCTCGCTGGAAGTAGAGCTTCAGAGGGGAGAATATTATGGGAGGATAAAAGAAAGAGCTGCTGATGCAAAAATCAATGTTTGCCTTGAAGTAGACAGAAAGAGGTTCTTAGAACTTTTTATCTCAAGCCTGAGGAAAAGGACATGAGATTATGGGCCATCGGATTCTTGTGCTTGGGAGTTCGAATATTGATCTGATTATGAGTCTTCCCCGGTTTCACCATCCCGGGGAGACAGTTCAAGCTCACCATTTCCATACGGCGTTCGGAGGGAAAGGGGCAAATCAGGCAGTTGCCGTAAAAAGATTGGGGGGCGAGGTGATCTTTATAACGAAATTGGGAAACGATTTTTATGGAAAATCTTACCACCGTTATCTCGCCAAACAGGGAATTCCTCAACAATTCTTTCTGGTAGATAAAAAAACATCCACTGGGATGGCCTTTATTGAGCTGGATCCGAAGGGAGAAAATCGAATTGCGGTCTTTGGGGGAGCAAATCATCATCTCTTTGTGAATGATTTAAAGAGGCTCTCCCCTTTATGGAAGAAAGCCAGACTGTTTGTCTCACAGCTGGAAATTCCAATGAAAACAGTAAAGTGGGGCTTAATAATGGCAAAAAGATATGGAGCTTTAACGATTCTTAATCCCTCCCCTCCCTTTCCCCTTTCTCCTGAATGTCTCACTTTAGTGGATTATCTGGTGCCCAACGAATTAGAAGCCCAGATTCTTTCCGGAATAACGTTTCGAAAGGAGAATGACCTTCCAAAGATTGCTAAAAGATTTCTCTCCATGGGTACAAAAAATGTGATTATTACCCTGGGATCCCAAGGTCTCTTTTTTAAAAATCGTGATGAAGAACTCAGAATGGAAGCATTTAAGGTGAAAGTAGTGGATACGACCGCTGCAGGAGATGCCTTTATGGGAGGTCTTGTCTATGGCCTTTCAGAAGAGAAATCGATTGCTGAAGCACTGCGAATAGCCAATGCAGCAGGAGCTCTTGCAACAACCCGATTGGGCGCTCAACCCTCCCTTCCCTCCAAAAGAGAACTTTTTTGCTTTTTACGCCATCATTGATTAATATAATTTTTCAAGAGGAGGAGAGGTTTACTTAAAAAAAGAGGAATTCTTCTCACATTTTCTGGGGGATTGAAAGGAAGTCAAATGAAAACCTATCCGATTCCCTGCGGGAAAAAAGACCTTTTCCTATCCCTTCCTGATCATGTTGCGGTTCAATATGTGGAATCCCCTAAAATGGTGTCTATTTCGAATGTGAAAGAAGCAATTGAACAGGCTTTACAGAATCCTATCGGATCTTCTCGATTAAGGGATCGCGTAAAGGCCGGACAAAAAGTGGCCTTGATTGTGACCGACATTACGAGGAAACTTCCCGAGGAGGTGATCCTTCCCCTCTTGATTAAAGAACTTGAGGCAGGTGGAGTCAAAAAGAAAGATATCACCGCTATTGTAGCCACAGGAACCCATCGACCCAATACTTTTGAGGAGCTAAAAGAAAAATTTGGCGAGGTCGTTAACGAAATTCCCTTTATCAATCATGATGCCTATAATCAAAAAGAATTGATTCGTTTGGGAATGACGGAAGGAGGAATCCCCCTGATTTTCAATCGGAGGGTCGTGGAGGCAGATATTCGGATCTCAACGGGAGTCATTGAGACTCACCTCTTTGCTGGATACAGTGGAGGGGTAAAAAGCATTGCCGTGGGGATAGCAGGGGAGGAGACGATCGCAGCAACCCATAACTACTCCATGATGGAGGAAACCCGATTGGGAGTGGTGGAGGGGAATCGTTTCAGGAGATTTCTTACAGAGGCGACATGTGCTCTGGGGCTTCACTTCATTATCAATGTCGTTCAAACGGGGAAAAAAGAGATTGTAAAAGTGGTGGCGGGAGATCCTATCGAGGCTTTTCAGGAGGGGGTGAAGGTAGCCCGAAAACTCTATGAAGTGGAGATTCAAGAACCAGGAGAAATTGTGGTAAGCGGAGTCAGTTATCCTAAGAGTCGGGATCTCTATCAGGCGACCCGGGCAGCGAATGTTGTCGTGTTTGGGCCGAAACCCGTGGTCACGGAGGGAGGGGTAATTCTCATTCCTGCACCCTGTGAGGATGGTTGTGGGCATCCTGGCTACTGCGAGATCATGAAGAAGGCCCAGGATGCAGATGATATCATCCGCATCTCTCGAGAGGAGGGGTTTGCCCCGGGAGAACAGAAGGCCTTTATCCTGGCTCGAATTCTTAAGCGTGCAAGAATAGTGATGACGGATTGTCTTCTCCCTGAAGAAACATTAAAAGAATTGTATCTCGATTCTGCTCCCACCCTTCAAGAAGCCTTAAATCGTGAATTAGAGAAGAATCCAGGAGCAAGGGTCATTCTAATTCCGGATGGGCTATTGACCCTGCCCATTCTTAAAAATTAGGGTTCATTTGGAGGTCATGATGAACTTTCAACCCAGAGGTATTATTCCGGCCATGGTGACTCCGGTCACGAAAGAGGGAAAGATTAACGAGATGGCCCTCAGAAAGCTCACCCGATATCTCATTGAAGGAGGGGTTCACGGCCTTTTCCCTGTGGGCAGTCAGGGAGAATTTTACGCGCTTACTTTTGAAGAAAAGAAAAAGATCGTGGAGATCGTCATCGATGAGACCAACGGTCGGGTACCGGTCTATGTGGGAACAGGGGCTGTGACGACTCGAGAAGCCATTGCCCTGACTCAAATGGCTGAATCGGCTGGAGCCAGTGCAGTGTCTGTCATTACCCCGTATTTTATCCGACCGAATGATGAGGAATTAATGGAATATTACACCTCGATTGCAAATTCAACTCGCCTTCCTGTCCTTCTCTATAATAATCCCCCTCGAACAGGAGTCAATCTCTCTGCTGACTTTGTGGTTCGTGCCTCCCGGATAGAAAATATTGTAGGGATTAAAGATTCTTCCGGTGATCTTACCCTTACGGCTGAATATATTCGAAGAACGGGAGAAAAGTTTTCTGTCCTTGCGGGACGAGATACTCTGATCTATGGAACCCTTTGCTATGGTGGAAAAGGGGCCATTGCCGCGACAGCCAATGTAGCTCCCAAATTGATTGTCGAGATTTACGAAGCCTTTATGGCAGGAGATCATCAGAAGGCTCTCTCAGCCCAATTTCGATTGGCTCCTCTTCGATTGGCCTTCGATCTGGGAACATTCCCTGTGGTGATCAAAGAGGCTCTAAATCTTATCGGAATAGAAGCAGGGATTGGAATTCCACCTGTGGGAGGAATTAGCCTGAAAGCTAAAGAAGAACTAAAAGAAATTTTGAAAAATTTGGGACTTTTAAAGAAAAATAAGTATGGTGAGTGATTCAATTTTGCTGTGAAATGGATTAACCACTTATAATTGTCATTCATTGCTTAGGTTGATTCACTGGATGAAGGGGTAATTTCCCTTCCAAAACACGAATCACATCCTCGGCCACCAAACTCATTCTTCTCAAGGCTTCTTCTGTATGGGCTGCCATATGAGGAGTCCCGATAAAGTTATCCAATTCGAATAGAGGATTATCCTTCGGAGTCGGTTCGATCTCAAACACATCTGCCCCTGCCCCTGCAATCATTCCTTCTTTTAAGACTTTATATAAGGCTTTCTCATCCCAGATCGGGCCTCTCGCCAGATTAATAATATAAGCCGTAGGCTTCATTTTCATAAATTCTTCTTCTTTAATGAGGTGCCTGGTTTCGGGAAGCATAGGGAGATTGATGGAGATAAAGTCAGACCTTCTCAAGAGCTCCTCCAGTCCCACTTTTTCTGCATGAATCTCTGCTTCCATCTCCTCGTATCGAATGGTATCGTAGTACAGGACTTTCATATCAAACCCTTTATAACCGGTTCGTCCAATAGCTTTTCCAATCCGGCCAAACCCTAAGATCCCTAATGTCTTTCCGTGAAGTTCATTCCCGATATATTCATACCTTGCCTGCCATCGCCCTTCCCGCAAGGCGATGTCCGCTTTTTTCAATTTTTTTGATAACATCAGGGTGAGTCCAAAGAAATGTTCTGCCACCGAAAGATCATTCGCCTCGGGGGTATTGACGACCCATATCCCCTTCTCTGTAGCTGCCTCGAGATCAATATTTTCTACCCCTACCCCATGTCTTCCGATGACTTTCAGTTTCGGCGCATGGTCGATGATCCTCCGAGTCACTTTTCCATTCGCTCGGATAATAATCGCATCCACGCTTTTCACCTCATTGATCAATGAATCCTCTTCAATTGAGCTGGCGAAAACGATCTCCCCCTTCTCTCTCAGAAGGGACTTCCCTTCTTCATGAATCTCCTCATAGAGTAAAAATCTAAATTTTTTCATATTCCTCTCCTAAAAATATTTTTTTCTTTCTAACTTATATAGAATCCATTATTCTTGGCTGGGAAACAGGCCTGAATCCATCCGCGTTCTAAGGGTTTAGAAATACCCCCTTAGGCCAAAATGAATCCACTCCTTCAGGAGGATTTCTATAATTACAATTTTTGTATATATTTTACTAAATCTTTTTTCAATTATTCTCAACATAACTTATCCACATAAGATCTTCATTAAGTCCTCTAAGATAGGGGGTTGATGATATGTGGAAGATTTGCCTCTTTTTTGAGGTGTTCAAATGACTTAAGCTTTTTAAGAGTCGGATTGGCATGTTTTCGTTGGTATCCACGGTCGATACAGAATTCATTGAGGATGAAGGTTTTATCTTTTCGTATCTGGGGAAATGAATGCTTATTTTTCATTCCCTCGCAGTCGGGAATCCAGTCTTTTCAAAATGTTTCTGGATTCCTGCTTCCGCAGGAATGACGGCAACTATAACTTTTTTAATTTCGTTTGTATTAATTCCCTGGCAGGTGCTATAATTTTTAAGACCAAAATGAATTCTCAAAGGATATTCGAAACTATAAAAAAAACGGAGTCTCCTCTCAAAAGGCAGCTTCTCATGGTGGGGTTAATCACTAAACTTCTCGAAGAGAAGGGAAAGAAAGCTCCCATCATTATTGGCGGATGTGCTTTATCTTATTATTCAAGAGAAGTTTACTTTACTTCAGATATAGATTTGGCTTATTCGGATAGAGAGGCACTCGATGAAATTATGAGAGAAATCGGTTTCCAAAAGAGGGGTCGATATTGGATCCAGGAAGAATTGAAAATGGCTGTCGAGGCGCCAGCTTCTCAACTGGGTGAGGAACAGGCTCCTGTAGAGATTGTCGAAGTTGGGGAAGGGCTTCAATGTATCCTCATTGGGATAGAAGATCTCATCATCGATCGTATGAATGCCTGTAAGCATTGGAAGTCAGAGATCGATTGTGAAATGGTAGAACTCCTGCTAAACCATTATTATAATGAAATTGATTGGCCCTATCTTGAAGGGAAAGCACTCAAACCAGAAAATGATATTTTCCAGGAACTTCGAGAAATAAAGAATAAGATTCAGGAGAGAAGATGAGGGTAAAGAAATACGAGGAAAGGTCACCGGTAGATTTTCTTCTTCTCAGGGAGAAACTCGGACTGAAGAGATACCGAAAGACGGCCAAAAGAGATGAAGAGAAAAGGGAGATTCTCTTGGAACTCGGCTTAAAGAAAATAAAAGAGAAAGAAAAAGGCGACTTTATTCCACTTGGCTACAGAAGAAGAAAAGTTAAAATTTTATCTGAAGAATAAACCCTTTCAAAAATCTCTCGAATCTACGTTTTGAATGATCTTTCTGACTGATTGAATCATAATCTTTCCCTTAACTTAATGTTCGAAAGAGGAATTGCCTTATTGACCAAACCCCCTAAATTTGGTATTCATAAAAATAATAAATCTTATGCCGTTTGGATATAATGGAAAGATATTAAGGGTTGATCTGGACAGGGGATCCATAAGCATTGAGGAACCGGACGAAAACGTATATTGCCGCTATCTTGGAGGAGGAACGTTTGCCCTCTATTATCTATTGAAGGAATTCAAGCCGAAGTCTGATCCTCTCGGGCCAGAAAATATCCTCGTATTTATAGGCTCCGTCATCTCCGGGACACCTGCCGTGGGGTTAAGCCGTTTCTCTGCTGCAGCGAAATCCCCTTTGACTAATGCCTTCGGGGAAGCAGAGGCAGGCGGGTGGTGGATCCCCGAATTAAAGTTTGCAGGGTACGATGCCGTTATCATTAAGGGAAGGGCAAACCACCCGGTCTATCTCTGGATTCATGATGGTGAGGCCGAGATTAAGGATGCCCGCCATCTCTGGGGAAAGTTTACGAAAGAAACCCAGGAAGAGATTAGAAAGGAACTTCGAGATGAGCACATCCGAATCGCCTCGATCGGACCTGCTGGGGAGAAGTTAGTAAGGGTTGCCTGTATTCTGAACGAGCTCAAACATGCCAATGGCAGAACGGGTCTGGGCGCTGTGATGGGATCGAAGAACCTAAAGGCCATTGCAGTGAGAGGGAACAAGCGAATGGAGGTAGCCGATGAAGAAGCGGTAAGGAGAATAACGAAATGGCTGAGAGATACTTATGAAGAACCTTACTTTAGCATAGGGAATCTCGGGACAGCCCGTGTTACGGTAATGCTGAGTGAGCAGGGTATTCTTCCTACCTTTAATTTTAGACAGGGTTCATTCGAAGGGGCTGAGGCCATCAGTGGCGAGACCATGTCCAAAACGATTCTGGTTCGCAGAGGAACATGCTATGGGTGCTTCATCAGGTGCAAAAGGGAGGTCCGTGTTACGGAACCTTATCTGGTGGACCCAATCTATGGAGGACCTGAATATGAGACGGTGGCCGCCTTTGGCTCTATGTGTGGCATAGACAACTTAAAAGCCATCTCCTGGGCGAATCAACTCTGTAATGCCTATGGCCTTGATACTATTTCAACGGGAGGCCTCATCTCTTTTGCCATGGAGTGTTACGAGAACGATATCCTCAAGAGCACCGATACGGGCGGACTCGACCTTCGCTTCGGCAATGTGGAAGCTATGATCAAAATGGTCGAAATGATCGGAAAACGTGAAGGCTTAGGGGATCTTCTCGCCGATGGAATGTCCTTGGCAGCAAGGAAACTTGGTAAAGGGGCTGAAGGCTTTGCAATGCATGTCAAAGGAATGCCTCTTCCCTTCCATGAACCAAGAGGAAAGGTTGGAGTGGGGATCGGTTACGCTGTATCTCCAACTGGGCCTGATCATATGGAATTTCCACACGATCCTTTTTGGGCGACCGATGCCGGCATCTCTCTTCTCAGACCTTTGGGAATTCTTGAGCCTGTCGATGTTTTTGACCTTGGACCAAAGAAGGTGAGGCTCTTCGTCTATCTTCAGCAATACTGGGATCTCCTTAACTCCCTGGGAATCTGTATGTTTACAGCAAAACCCTTTGGACCCCATACCTTCAATGAAATCGTTGATTATGTGAAGGCAGTCACTGGATGGGAGACAAGCCTCTTTGATCTTTTAAAAGTTGGAGAGAGACACGCAAATATGGCGAGAATCTTTAATCTTCGGGAAGGCCTTACGTCAAAAGATGACATCCTTCCAGAGCGATTATTTCAACCGATGGAGGGAGGTACACTAAAAGGAAAGAAGATAGACCAGGAAGAGTTCTTGAAGGCCATAAAAACGTATTATCAAATGATGGGCTGGGATCCTGAATCCGGTGTTCCTAAAAAAGAAAAATTGGCCGAATTGGATCTCGATTGGCTCATCGATTATGCCCCTTCCCTTTTTTCTTAAAATTCACTTTACTGAACCTGTCAGCGCTCTAACCGAAAAAGGGATCGAATCTCCGAAAATATTCATTCCGAAATAGAATTCATGAAGAATTAAAGAAAAGAGCCTTATCCCTAAAATGAAGTAATTTCATAATTTCCAAAGAAAAAAATAGTCCAAAAAACAAAAAATCCCCCGGCCTAATTAATCTCAGGAGATGGTTATGCCCTTGCCTATCGAGCAGGAGCTGAATTGGTGAATATGGAATTTATCCAGATTGGTCCTGCCTCTCTTAAGACCAGACTGAATTGCTCCGGAAGCCTGATGAGGGCTCTGCCCAGGGTGATTAATGAAAAGGGGGAAGAGTTTTTAAAAAATTACTTCCCCAAGGCGACTTCTCCCTCCGAAATCAGCAATCTTATTTTTGAGAAAGGCTCAAGCTGGCCAGTCTCTATAGAGAAGAGAACCCATATCCTTGATGTGGCCATGTTTAAAGAAATATATCGAGGACACCGGATTTATCTCGATTACCGGTTTAATCCAGAAGGATTTCGATTTCAAGATCTGGATCCAAAATGGCAGGAAAGGTACCAAAGAGAAATTAAAAATCCTGCTCCTTCGGAATGGAGAGAAAGGTCCCCATTCGATCGTCTTTTAGAGATTAATCCTGAGTCGATCGAATGGCTAAAAGAATACGGAATTGACCTTACGAAGGGAGACCTTATAGAGATCGCCCCCTGTATTTAACACTTCCAGGGAGGGGTCAAGATTAGAAAAAGGGGGGAGACATCTCTAAAGGGACTCTTTGCTGCGGGAGAATGCGCTGGGGGTCAGCATGGAGCTAATCGTCCCGGAGGAAATGCCCTGCTGGATGGTCAGGTTTTCGGAAGAATTGCAGGTCGCGAAGCCGCCCTTGAGGCAATGAGAATCGAACCTCCAGGAATTCCCCAAAAACAGATCCAAACCTATATGAAGGAGCTTAAAAATCTAAACGAAGGAGAAAGAGCGTCGGAAATAAGAAAGGAGATTCAATCCCTTACCTCTCAGTTTGCCAGTATCGTTCGAACTGAGAAGGGATTAAAAGAGGGATTGATAATCCTTAAATTCTTAAAGAAAAAAGGAATTGCTCAGGATGAAAAAGGCCTTATCTTTGCACTGGAGACAAAAAACTTGATGGAAGTCGCTGAGATGATCTTCCGGGCCTGTCTTTTAAGAAAAGAATCTCGAGGCCCTCATCTCTTTTTTGAACGTTTTGATGATTTAAAGCCTGTCTCATCAAAAGACCCGGAGTGGAGAAAATATATTGTCCTTCGAAAGGAAGGCGAAAAGATGATCCTTATGAAAAGAGCCCCCGTTCCATTGTCTTTTTGATAGGAGGAAATTCGGTGGAGTTCAAAATGATTCGCTCTCCCATCCCCATAGGCAAAAAGGTTGCCTCTAATCGAATTGTTAATCAACCCATGGAATGTAACGATGGGGACTCCTGTGGAAATCCAACAGAACTTACGTTTAAACGCTATCGGAAACTCGCTGAGGGAGGGGCAGGAATCATCTTTATCGAATCCATGACCTTTACTTATAAAAGTCGGGCAAGGAAGAATCAATTAAAGATTTCTGAAGACACAGCAAAGGGGCTGGAAAAGCTGGTGAGAGAGATGAGAGAGATCAATCCTCATCCTCTCATTTTGTTTCAAATCACCCATTCAGGGAGGTACAGTGGATCAGATTTCTCAAACGTGGTTTCTGTTTATCCAACAGGAGATCCCCAAGTCCATCTACTTACCGAAAAAGAGATCGAAGAGATAAGCCAGGGGTTTGTCAAAGCCACCCTGATCGCCAAACAGGTAGGGGCTGATGGCATCGATTTCAAACATTGTCATGGATACCTGTGTGGGGAGATCCTTAGACCTGCCAACCGAAGGCCTGATCGTTTCGGAGGGAGTTTTGAAAATAGAACAAGGTTTTTCCGCGAGACAATGGAACAGATTAAGAAAGCGATCGGAAGGGACTCCTTTCTTCTCGGCTTGAGGTTTTCAATCTACGAGGGGATTCCAGGAGGATTTGGGACTCCGGGTCCAGAAGAGGTGGAAGAGGATCTCTCCGAGCCTCTCCGTTTTGCAAAGATGGTTGAGGAAACAGGAATGGATTTTATCAATGTCTCCGCTGGAATTCCTGCGATCACCCCTGAAATCGTAAGACCTACAAAAAAATATCCTGAAGGGATTTATCGACATTTTGGATGGGCTAAAGCAATAAAGCAGATGGTCCGAATTCCAGTGATTGGCTCAGGGTACAGCTATCTTCGGGACGGAAAGAACGACCTCAAAGAATCCGATCCATCGAAGAAGAGTTTTCTTTACTGGGCAGAAAAGAATCTTAAAGAGGGTAAAGTGGATCTGGTGGGAATTGGAAGACAGTCCCTTGCAGATCCCCTCTTTGCCAGAAAGATTCTTTCAGGGAATCTCGATCAGATCAATTATTGCACCGCCTGTGGAGGATGTAGTGTGCTGTTAGGTTCTCAGAAAGAGGTGGGGTGTGCGGTCTATGACGAATATTACAAAGAAGTGCTGAGAAAAATTAAAAATGAAATCTGATAAAGAAATAAAAAATATTGAAAGGAGGAGAGATAATGTACGATATTGTGACCTTCGGTGAGGCCATGGTAAGGCTCTCGCCTCCCCACTTTCAAAGATTGGAGCAGGCAAGGACACTGGATCTTCATGTGGGAGGAGCGGAACTGAATGTGGCGGTGGGTGTGACACGATTTGGAATGAAGAGCGCCTGGGTCTCCAAACTTCCAAAGAATTCATTGGGATGGCTGATCCGGGATCGGGCTCAGGAATTTGGAGTGGATTGCTCCCATATAGTCTGGTCAGATCAAGGAAGAGCAGGAATCTATTTTGTGGAATTTGGGGCTTCCCCCCGGGCCTCCAGTGTCCTTTACGATCGAAGTCATTCAGCCATCAGCATGGTTCAGCCCGGGGAGATTGATTGGGCAAAACTATTAAAGGATACAAAACATTTCCATGTGAGTGGCATTACCCCGGCTCTGAGTACCTCAGCCGCCGAGGTGACCGCAGAGGCCTTGAAGGAAGCTAAAAAAGCTGGCTGCACGGTTTCCTATGACCTGAACTATCGAAAAAAACTCTGGAGTCCGGCCGATGCCAAAAGGATTCAGGAACCCATGATGGAGAGGGTAGATATCCTGATCACGACGGAAGAGGATACTCACGTGGTCTTCGGCATCAAGGAGAAGGATTATGAGACGGTTGCAGAAAAACTCGCTCAAACCTTTCATTTCAAGATTGTAGCGATCACTTTGAGGGAAGACCTCTCGGTCTGGAGGAACAACTGGACGGCCATTGCCTATCATGATGGGAAAATCTTTCGCGACAGAAAATACGAGGTAGAAATCGTGGACCGGGTGGGCGCTGGCGACTCTTTCACCGCCGGTTTTCTCTTTGGATGGCTTAAGCTGAATGACGTTCAAAAAGGGCTTCAGTATGGAAATGCCTTTGCGGCCCTTAAACACACCATTCCGGGTGACTTTAACTGGACCACCCTTGAAGAAGTAGAAGCCCAACTCAAAGGTGCTGGGTTGAGGATCTAGAGGTAATGAGAAGCCTGCATTCAAATTTAAAAATATAAAATGCCATTTGCAGGTTGAATCTAAGACCTAAATTGAGCGATTCTTGGTATTATTTAAAGATAACCCTTCTGGATTCCCCTTTTCACGGGAATGACGTTTTCATTTATTGATTGGTAGTTGTCATTCCTGCGGAAGCAGGAATTCAGTATATTTGATTCAATGAATGACGAAAAATCGCCCAATTTAGGTAAGAATTAAAATATTTTTTGCGCTATGCGATGTTGAGGAGGAGTTTATGGAAAAAAGAGAGATTTTTAATCGAATGATGGAAGAAGGATTGATCCCGGTCATTCGGGTCGCTTCTGCTCAAGAGGCAATCGATGTAGCAGATGCCATCAAAGAAGGAGGAGTAAGCCTCATCGAAATTACCATGAGTGTCCAGGGGGCGATCGATGTCATCAAAGAATTAACCCAGAAATATAAAGATGAGATTATTATGGGGGCAGGCACAGTTCTCGATGCTGAAACAGGAAGGGCGGCCTTACTGGCCGGAGCTCAATTTATCGTCAGTCCCATTCTTAATCTTTCTCTGATCGAACTTGCACACCGATACAGTGCCGTAGTCATTCCAGGAGCCGCTACCCCGACTGAGATCTTAACCGCTTGGAATGCTGGAGCAGATTTGGTAAAGGTCTTTCCTGCAGCCCAGTTGGGAGGGCCTGAATATATTAAGGCGGTTAAAGCTCCCCTCCCCCAGATCCTTCTTGTTCCTACAGGAGGAGTGAATCTTCAGAATGCAGGGGCCTTCATCAAGGCCGGTGCGTCGGCTCTCGGAGTGGGAGGAGAGTTAGTCGATAAAAAAGCAGTGAAGGAAAAAAAGTTCGATGTCATCACCAAAAACACACAAGCTTTTCTAAAGACCATCCAGGAAGCACGAGGAACATAACAGTTATAAGTTAGAAGTATGGATTGAAAATTAAAAATCCAATACAAAGAATTTAGCTACATAATAAATGAAGTCAGTAGTTCAATGCTTTTCATTAAAGTCGGTTTAACCTTCAATCCCTCAAGGAGACCAAATGAAAGCCGTCGTCAAATACGGAAAAGGGAAAGGGATGGTCGAACTCAGAGAGGTTCCAGACCCAAAAATTACTAAGGATGACGAAGTCCTTATAGAGGTCAAGGCCGTCTCCTTTTGTGGCAGTGACCTTCATATCTACCATGATGCCCATCCGTACTGGCCTCCCATGATTTTGGGGCATGAGTTTTCGGGAGTAATTGTGGAGGTTGGAAAATCGGTCAAAGATTGGAAGGTGGGCGATCGAGTGGTCAGTGAGACAAGGATTGGCTCCTGTGGCGTCTGTTATGTCTGCCAGAGTGGATTTCCTCAGGTCTGTGAGCAGAAAAGACCCTATGGGATTGGGGTGAACGGGGCTTATGCAAAATATGTGGTCGGCCCAGCTCGGCTTCTTCATTCGCTCCCCGAAAATGTGACTTATGAGGTAGGGGCGATCGTTGAACCCACTGCAATTTGTATCACTTCAATTCTTGAAAGATCCAATCTCCAGGCAGGAGAGACCACTCTGATCGTTGGCCCGGGTCCCATCGGTCTTATCTCTCTGGCCATTGCAAAAGTCTCAGGGGCAAGTCTGATCATCCTCGTCGGTCGAGGGAAGAAAGGAGGACTTAGGCTTCAAAAGGCTCAGGAGCTTGGAGCGGATTTGATTATAGATACGGATCAGGAGGATCCCGTACCGAAGATCCTTCACGTGACGAAGGGCTTAGGAGTGGATTGCTTGATTGAAACCTCGGGAAACCCGGAGGTGATCCCAAAAGTCTTTGAAATGGTAAGAAGACTCGGTAGAATTTGCGCGATTGGAATTACGGGAGGTCAGGATATTTCGATTCCCTATGATCGAGGAATCTTCAAGGGACTTCGATTGGATTTTTGTTTCTCCAGTAGCTGGACGGCCTGGGAAAAGGCAATTACTTTAATCTCCAAGGGTCTTCTCACTCTCGAAAAGTTAATCACCCATCGACTGCCCCTTGAGGCCTGGGATGAAGCCTTTCGTTTGCTCGAAAATCGCCAAGCTATCAAAATAGTTTTAATCCCATAAATAAAAAAGGTAAAATGACAGAGAAGAGATTTAAAGTCGTGATTACGGATTGTGATCACGGAACGATTAAAGAAGAAGAGAATGAATTCAACCGAATGGGCACTGAATTGGTCCTTGCCCAGGTAAAAGAAGAGGAAGAAGTGATTCGAGTCTGCAAGGATGCCGATGGGCTCCTTAACCAATATACCCTTCTTCCCCGAAGGGTTTTGGAAAATCTTCCCAAATGCAAGGTGATTTCGAGATACGGGGTGGGAGTCGATTCGATTGATCTTCGAGCCGCTACCGATCTCGGAATCATTGTAGCCAATGTGCCAGATTACTGTGTTGAGGAAGTAGCGAACCACACCATTGCGTTAATCCTTACCTTATCCAGAAAAACAGCCTTCTTTGATCAAAAGGTCAAATTAAACCAATGGGACTTTAGAATTGGAATCCCCATCTATCGAATGGGAGGAAGAACCTTAGGGCTTATCGGATGCGGAAGGATCGGTATGGAGGTAGCCAAAAAAATGGCCTCCTTTGGAGTGAAGGTCATCGTTTTTGATCCTTATCTTCAAAAAACAGAGGAATGGATTGAGTTGGAAGACCTGGATACAGTATTAAAGCAGTCCGATATTATCTCTATCCATTGTCCTTTGAATGAATCCACCCGGCATTTGATCGGAGAAAAGGAATTCCAGAAGATGGAAAAAAGGCCCCTTCTCATTAATACTTCAAGGGGAGCTATCATCGATGAAAGGGCCTTGATTCATGCTTTAAAGGGGGGACTCATCTCCGGGGCAGGACTGGATGTATTGGAAAAAGAACCTCCAGATCCTGCGAATCCACTTTTGACAATGGAAAACGTAATCCTAACTCCCCATGTGAGTTTTTATTCTGTCGAATCAATTAGTGAATTGAAGCGAAGAGCGGCTGAAAACGTATCCTCCGTCCTGCAGGGAAAATGGCCAAGGTCGGTCGTTAATCCCCAGGTCAAAGGGAAAACGAGAGCAACGATTCCAGAATAAATTTGGGGGATCCAACCATGAAAACAAAGCGCTTCGATCCCAAGAAAGATTATCCTATTGGGTTTTTTCCCACTCATTGGATTTCTATGGAGAAATCTCCGAAGGACAATCCAATCCAAAGGATGAATCTCGCCTCCACTCCTTTTAAACCGACTGGACCAATGTATACAAAATGGGCAACAAAAAGAATAGAAAGAAAGTCGTAAAGAGCCAGCAAGAGTTGGCCAAATCCAGATCCAGATGGTAGAGAGAAGGGGGAATTAAAGCATTAAAGGCTACGGGCATCGAAGAAAGAATCATGACGACCTTAAGAGGTAATCCATCGCCTATTCTACTGTAATTCAGAAGGTACGCGAGAAAAGTAATGGTCACAGGAACCAGAAAAAACTTAATCAAAGCAACGGCTACACATTCCTTCAGGTATTGAGTGATTTGTCGAATTCTCATCGCTAATCCAATGGAAGTAATCAATAGGAAGGCTCCTAAAGGTATTAACGCGGAATTAATCGTTTTATAGAACTCTGGTCGCTCGAACCCGGAGAGATTTAAAAGAATTCCAAGGATCAGGCTTGAAAGAGATACAAGAATAAATGGATCGGTGAGGAATCGTTTCATCCAAACGACACGATTCTCTCCTTCTTCGGGATTCTCACTATACCATTTCGCAATCGGGAAACCGATTGAATAATAGATCAACTCTTCAAATAATTTGTAAATGGAAACCAGAGCAAACCCTCCCTCTCCCAAAAAGAGATAACAGATCAATCCTCCCAGGGTTCCAATATTGGTAAAAGATCCACAGGTAAAAAAGGAACCGGTCTGTTTACGCTCCAATTTAAGGAATCGGGAGATTCCGATGGCCAACACCCCTCCAAGGAAGATTGCAAAAGCCCCGAGGAATGGGAGGGTGATCAGGCGGAGGTCTTTTATTTGAATGATCCATATAGCTCCAACCACGGTGATAGGCATAATGAACAGAAGGGTCAGTTTTAAGAGAAAGAGACGAAGTTGTACCAGTGAGATAGAAAGCCTAAGGTCTCCCCGATGGACTAAAATTTGGATCCCGTAGCCAGAGAATAATCCTAAAAGGATTATTCCAAGGGTGATGAAAAACTTCGTCATGGATCTTAATTCAATAGCTCTGAAAACTTAAAGAGATGAACGAAGATGGAGAGAATAAATTGAAATGATTTAGGAATCATCTATTTGAAAAATTGAGTGACTTTTTTTACCTTCTCAACCGTTTCTTTAATCTCTTTTGCTTCTTTTAAACCTGGAACTTCTTCGACCTCTTTTTTTAAATTGGAAAGAATATTTCTCTCTTGATCCTTTTTCTCCGATATTTCTCCTCGTCCTTCTCGAATCTTCCTTAACTCCCTGATCGTTTTCCCGAGTCCTTCTCCTATTTCGGGAAGTCTTTTTGCCCCAAAAAGAAGAAAGATAATGACAAGAATAATAAGTAACTCAGGTCCACCTAATCCAAACATCCTTTACTCCATCTTTAAATTTACTTTACGAATACCTGATTCCGAACTCACTATCGATATTCCCAATGACCGGGAACCCAGACCCAACCCCCTCCTCGGGGTTCCCATCGACCGGGTACCCAAACCGCATGGGGTTTTGGCCTCCTTTCCCAATGCCCTGGAACCCATATCCATTCTCCTCTCCGATGGCGCCAATACCCCGGGATCCAAACCATATCAGGATGAGGAGGAGGTCCATAAACTTCAACCCTTGGTTCGGGAGGTCTTACCATTACCACCGGAGTTGGACATCCCCACAATAAGATAGTCATTACCCCAATAAAGAATAAAACAATCAAACCTTTTCTCTCCATAATATCTTCTTTCTTTTTATAATACATTTGATAGAATTTCAAGGGAAAAATGGAACCCATTTTACAAAGAACCAAACCATGGAAGGCCCCGTCAAGGTTGGAGAAACAAGTTTATAATTAAAAAAAAGAACCATCATTCCTCCATAGAATACCTCCTTTTCTCAATTTTTATTTAACCTAAATTAAGCGATTCTTAGTATTATTTAAAGATAACCCTTCTGGATTCCCGTTTTCACGGGAATGAC
>CALIBK010000007.1 GCA_938045955.1 uncultured bacterium
TATTTAAAGATAACCCTTCTGGATTCCCGTTTTCACGGGAATGACGTTTTCATTTATTGATTGGTAGTTGTCATTCCTGCGGAAGCAGGAATCCAGTATATTTGATTCAATGAATGACGAAAAATCGCTCAATTTAGGTAATTAAAGATAAGTTTGTCCAAACGCTCCTCTTTACATTTTTTATATAATCGTTTATAAAATTTTTTCAAAATCTAATAGACAAAGGAGGGAAATTCCAATGAAGAAGAGAGTATGGATCACGGCGTTGTTTTTGGGAATATTCGTAACCTCTTCACTTTACGCCCAGACCCTGACATGGACTGCTGGGGGAGTTGGTGGGGGATGGTATGCCATTGCTGGTGGAATTGCGAATATCATCCATGAAAAAGTCCCTGGAATTACTATAAAGGTGATCCCGGGAGGAGGAACCGTGAACCCCAGATTGGTAGACAAAGGGGATTGCGAATTAGGTTGGGGGCTCCCTTTCCTGAATGTAGCAGCCTGGAATGGTGAAGATCCTTACGATAAGAAACATACAAATCTTCGGGCTATCGCAGGTGGAATGAGTCTTAACTTCTTCCATTTTTATGTAGCGGCAGAGAGTCCAATCCGAACCATGGACGAAGTGTTTAAACAGAAAAAGCCTCTCCGAATGGCCATCTCTCCTACAGGGACATCGGATGAATGGGTATTTCGAAAAGTATTGGCCCATTATAAAACAGATTATAAAGAGCTTGAGTCAGCAGGATTTAAATTCTTTAGAGGTTCCTACGCTGAACAGGCAAGTCAGTTTAAAGATAAGAACGTGGATGCGGTCTTCACATTTCTGGCAGTTCCCGGGGCCGCCATTACTGAAGCTTCCATCGGTCGTCCTTTGCGTTTAATCCACTTCTCCCCGGAGGTCCTCAAAAGCCTCCTTCAATATGGGATTGAATCAGGAAAGATCCCTGCTGGAAGCTATCCAAAGGCAGCTAATGCTAATGAAGAGATTACGACGGCCATTGCAGGAAGTGTGATCCTGGTCAATAAGAATGTCGCTGACGAGGTCGCCTATCGGATCACAAAGGCGATCCATGAAAACCTGGATCAGTTCCGAAAGATTCACGCTTCTTTAGTTCCATACAGAATTGAACATGGAGTGACGGGATTGGGATCCATTCCCCTTCATCCAGGAGCGGAAAAATATTTCAGAGAAAAAGGTGTTTTAAAATAAATAATGAATATAAAGAACGCCTGCTTTCTTATCCATGAAGCGGGCGTTCTTTCCATCCAGAATTCCTGTGCGATCGCTTAAGGGTTGGATAAAAATTTTCGTGACCCTTTATGGGGTTTCGGCCTCACTGTTCCATTTTTATACTTCAGGGTATGGAACATTCGAACCTCGAACTCAACGAGGGCTACACCTTTTATTCCTTCTCCCTCTGGTCTACCTTCTCTTTCCAGCCTCCAAAAATTCCCCCAAAGATCGTCCCTCCTCCTGGGACTGGATTGCTGCTTTTTTCTGTTTTATAGGTCCGTTTTATATTGTATGGGATGCTGAACGACTCAATTTTCGAATGGTGGGAATGGACGAGGTCCGAACCATTGAGATTTTATTGGGCTCCATCCTTGTCCTCCTGGTCGTTGAAGCCTGCCGACGGGCACTCTCTCGCTGGATGGCCCTGACGATTTCCTTCTTCCTTATGTATCTTGCCACAGCCCCCTACTGGCCGGGCCTGCTAAAGTTTAAAGGTTATTCTTTCCCCAGGATGGTTGAAGTCCTTTTTTTAGCTGGAGATGAGGGGATATTCGGTTTTCTCACCGGAATCTCTTCCAATATCCTCTATATCTATATTCTTTTTGCCGCCTTCATGCTCAGTGCAGGCGTGGGGAGTTTTCTCATCGATTTTGCGGTTTGGGCAGCCGGATGGTCTAAAGGGGGTCCTGCAAAGATTGCGGTCATCTCCAGTGGACTTTATGGGACGGTCAGCGGAAGCACGGTAGCCAATGTATATACCACAGGAAGTTTTACCATCCCCCTCATGAAGAAAGGGGGTTTCTCCCCAAAACAGGCTGCTGCTGTGGAAGCCATTGCAAGCACGGGAGGGCAGCTCATGCCCCCGATCATGGGGGCAGGGGCCTTCATCATGTCAGAGGTTACCGGAATCCCATATTTCAAGATCATTCAAGCCGCTGCCATCCCGGCCATCCTCTATTATCTCAGCCTATTCTTTGTGGTCCATTTCATCTCTTTAAAACAAGGGTTGAAGGGCATTCCCAGGAGAGAACGAGCGAGTATCCTTCCAATGCTTCGGCATGCCTATTATTTCCTTCCCTTCATTTTAATTATTGTATTCTTGGGATATGGATACTCTCCAAGTAAGTCAGCCTTTTATGTGATTTTGATCATCCTGGGACTCAGTTTCTTGGATCGAAAAACCTGGATGGGCCCAAGGAAACTCATCGACACCTTTTATCAAGCTGCCATCAATGCCGCCATCATCGCGACGGCTCTGGCAGGTTCAGGAATGGTGGTTGGGATCCTCACCCGCACGGGAGCGGCTTTGGCCTTTGGGAGTGTGTTGCTCAGTGCCTCCTTCGATCAACTTCTGATCGCTATGATCCTTGTCTTTTTAGTCGTGAGTGTTCTTGGAACAGGAATCCCGACGACTCCTTCCTATATCATCGCGGTGACCATAGGGGCCTCGGCACTGGGCAAGTTTGGGATTGCCATCCTCACGGCTCATCTCTTTGTCTTCTATTACGCTGTTCTCTCTGACTTAACCCCTCCAGATGCCATTACTGCCTTTGCTGCGGCCAATCTGGCGGGCTCCGAAATGATGGCTACAGGAATCGAAGCCTTTAAATTAGGAATTGCAGGTTTTCTGATCCCTTTTGCCTTTGTCTTCCAGCCCGCCCTCCTGCTTCATGGAACACCCTTTCAAATCCTTAAAGGGTCATGCCTTACAGCCCTGGGGGTCATCTGTCTTTCTGCTTTTCTGGTGGGATATACCTGGTCTCCACTGAACTGGTTAAAGCGCCTCCTCTTCGCTTTGGCGGCTATTCTTCTCGTCTTTCCTACCATTGGAATGGAACTCATTGGAGTCGGGTTAGCCTCAGGACTATTCATCTGGTCAAAGTTCAAAAGATAATCCAGACCTATTAGAAGCGGTCCCCTTTTCTCATCCATTTTGTAAGAAAGTAGATTTCTTCATTTCGTAATTTAAAGGAGATCATTCCATAAAGGATGATTCCCGATAGGATTCCTGTCCCAAGGAGTAAAATTTTCTGAACCAGATTTCCGGTGAGAGTCCAATCCTCAAAAGAGCATATTCCATAAGCAATCAATCCCATAGGGAGACTGGAGAGTAAAATTTTGGAAAGGTTCCTAAGGGTTTTTCTAAACTCTATCCCCCCCAATCGGTGAGAAAGTTTCCAAGAAAGGAGGAGGAGGTTTAAGGTAGAGGAGAGACTGGTGGCCAGAGCCAAACCCGCATGTTTGAGGGGAATGATGAATGCGGCATTGAAAACGACATTTGCTCCTAAACAGATCAGGGCAATCTTAAGTGGCGTCCATGAATCCTGAAGGGAATAAAATGCAGGAACCAGCGTTCTTACCCCCGCAATGGCCCATAGACCGAGGGAGTAGAAAAGAAGAGCTTTTGCCGTCATTTCCGTAGCATAATGATCAAACAGCCCCCTTTCAAAAAGAACATGGACGATGGGTATCCTTAAGGCAATCAACCCTACCATTGCAGGAATGCTGATGAAAGAGGTTAAACGAAAGGCAAAAGAAAGGGTCTCTTTAAACTCCTCTTTTTTTCCCTGGGAGACAAGAGCTGAAAGACTTGGAAGAGAGGCCATTCCTATAGCAATCGCAAAGAGGCCCAGAGGAAATTCCAACAACCTATCTGCAAAGAAAAGGTATGAAACGCTTCCGCTGGGAAGGAAGGAGGCAAAAACGGTATCAATAAATACATTGAGTTGATAGACCGCCGTCCCGATCAGTCCTGGAACCATCAGAAAACCGATCCTTTTAATGGCCGGATGATGATAGTTAAAATTGAATCGAAAATCCACCCTCTTCTTCATGAGGAAAGGGATCTGGAAGAGAAACTGAATGATCCCCCCGGTAAGTACACCGATCGCCAGTGCCATAACGGGCTTTTCAAGGACGGAATAGAAAAGCAATACGGAAACAATCATGGAGATATTGAGGAAGATAGGGGCAAAGGCAGGGGCGAAGAAGTGTCGATGAGAATTAAGAATTCCCATCGAAAGGGCGAAAAGTCCCATAAAAAAGAGATAGGGGAAAATGATTTGGTTGAGGTGAACAGTAAGCTCAAACTTTTCAGGAATCCTAATAAACCCAGGAGCGATGATTCGAATCAGATAAGGGGAGAAAAAGATTCCCCCCAGGGTGAGGAGGAGCAATACAATAGCGGCAATAGTAAAGGCAATATGGGTGAGCTCCCTGACCTCCTTATCTGATCTTTGAGTAAGGTATTCGGTATAGACCGGAATGAATGAAATGGTTAAAGAACCCTCCCCGACCAGTCTTCTCCAGAGATTGGGAATTCGAAAGGCAACAAAGAAGGCATCTGCAGCCAGTCCGGCCCCAAAGAAATGAGCAATGACCACATCCCGGAGAAATCCAAAGACTCGGCTAAGAAGGGTCCCCAATCCAATGATCGAAGCGGCCTGGGTAATCTTTTTGTTCTCGGTCATTGGGTTTTCTTTTGCTTCACTTCTTGACACACCCTATCCTATAATGTTAAAAAAATCAATTATCTTAAAAGGAGGGTCAAACTTGGCAACTCATGCATCGGCTCTTAAAAGAGTAAAACAGAGTGAAAAAAGACGACTCCGAAATCTCCATATAAAATCTACGGTGAAAACGGCTGTAAAGAAAGTCCGTGAGGCTATAGAAAAGAAAGATGTCGAGGGGGCTCAAAAAGCGCTTCGGAAAGCCACTTCCTTGATTCAGAGGGCCTGCTCAAAGGGGGTATTCCATAAAAATACCTCATCAAGGAAGATCTCACGCCTTACCCGGGCGGTAAACGTATTATCCAACCCTTCTTTTTCAGAAAGTACATCCTCTCCTCAATGAGGACGACAGAGGTCCATCACCAGCTTCTCCATGAGGAGATTCTTCGTTCCCAAACCCCTTTTTAGATCCAAATCGGTTTGATAACAGCGTAAAATTCCCTTTTTCAGAGCAGCCTTAGAAAACTGTTTCGATTGTTCAACCAATTTCCTTATCCCCCAGAGAGGCATATTCATCTTCTTAGCCACTTCTCCCATATCTTCCTCAAGGGTGGTTATCTCCTTTACCTTCAGGAGATTCCAGTATTGTTTGGCCATCATGCTCAGGAGGAGGAGAGAAATCATCTCATCTCTTCTTTTTGGTTCTTCCTCGTCTTTTCTAAAAGGGATGCTCTTCGATTCCAATGACTTTCCCAAGATTTTGAGGGCCTTCTCTAAGTCCTGCTGGCCTATGGCCTCTGTTAAATCAAAGACCGTATTGATCTTCACCTCTGAGGTGATCGCCTCAATATCTGAAGGATCGATCTGTTTCTTCTCCCCTATACTCAAAAGAACCTTCTCCAGTTCTTGGTCCAGATCAAAAAGATGATCCCCACTCAACTCGATCAAATACTGTGCAGCTCCGTCTGTAAGAACCTTTCCTTTCTCCCACGCCCTCTTTTTTAGCCATGAGCTTAATTCCCTCCCTTTCAATCTTTGAAATTCAATGAACTTACAGGTTTTCTCCAATTCTTTTTTAAATTTTTTCCATACTCCCAGAGCAGGACCGCTCATGACCAGGCAGGTCTTGGGAGAGGGATTCGTAAGATATTCTAAAAATTCCTTGGCCGAGTCCTCCTTAAATTGATCCATTTCTCTCACCAAAATATATCGATGGGAAGAGAACATGGGCCAGGTGCGTGCGGTTTGAATAATCTCTCGAGGGGAATGTTCCTCACCGCTAAAAAGATGGAGGTTCAGACTCCTCCCTTTGGGGGGAAGGGTTTGATCAAGAAGCTTCTTTATCTCTTCTTCGATCAGATATTCTTCAGGTCCATAGAGGAAATAAACCGGATAAATTTGATCTTTTGTCTTCATCTTGCGGTCTTCTTACTTCCTTCATAAATGTCATACTCTAATAAACGGCATTCAATATTGCTATTGAAAAAGACGAATCTCCTTCTAACCCTCAATCCCACTCTCTTGGCTAAATCAAAATTTCCGGTAAAGATGTAGCCTTTATAACCGAGTCCACGTTTCTTAAAGAAATCGCCAATTCTTCGATACGTCTCCTTAAGCTCTTCTTGATCACCCATCCGTTCGCCATATTCAGGGTTCATAATAATGACTCCACCTCCTGCGGGCAAAGGGGTTTCGGAGAAATCACAGACCCCAAATTCGATAAACCGATCCACCCCTGCGCTGATGGCATTTCGTTTGGCTGCTTCCACAGCCTGCTGACTAATATCAGTAGCGATAATTCTTCCTTTTAAGAAATCTTTTGATTCAGCTCGGACTCTCCTTTTCAGGGCCTTCCATGAGGACTCGTCAAAACCTTTGATATGCATAAAACCAAAGTTTTCTCTCAACAGATTAGGGGCCCTTCCCAATCCGATGAAGGCCCCCTCAATGGCCAAGGTCCCGCTGCCACACATAGGATTAATCAAATGGGCTTCCCCTTTCCATCCCGTCGCAAGGATGAGTGCTGCCGCAAGGGTCTCTTGAAGAGGGGCCTTAAGGGGATGGGCTCGATATCCTCTTTTGGAAAGAGGTTCCCCTGATGTATCCATAAAGATTTGGCAATGATCCCCTCTCCAATAGAGGTGGATAACACTTTTGTCTCTTTTTGGACCTGAATCCGGCCTTCGTCCATATTTTTCCCTCAGGCGATCCACTATGGCATCCTTCCCCCGCACATTTGCAAATCTTGAATCCTTAATGGTTGGATTTTCCACGGTGGAGGTGAGACAAATATACCCATCTTCTGGGAGATAGGTCTCCCAGGGGAATTCAAAAAGATTTCGATAAAGCTCTTCCGAATCTTTAGCCCGAAACTCATGGATAAGGAATAGAACCCTTTGGGCTGTTCTCAGAAGAAGATTTAATCTCATCGTATCCGTAGCATACCCTTCGGTTTCGATATGAGCCAATCCTTCCGAGAGAATCGGAAATCCCATGGAAAGGAGTTCTTCCTTAAGAAAAGGAGGGAGTCCCTTTGCACAGGTAATTGCAATTCTCCCTTTTTTCTCCCAAAAAGACATTATCTCACCCATTAAAGATTAATTTATAAAATTACATTTAATTGAACCTTCTTCTTCTGTCAATCCCCAATTGCCCCTCTTTCCAAATCAAACCTAACCTGATATATTTAGTGTAGAGTCCTTTTAGGGAAAGGGGGGCATGAAACGAGATCGAGATGAGAGATACGAATCTTCTTGAATTAATAAGAGAACTCCTTACTTCTGAACTCGCTTTTCAGGAGATTTTTAAAAAGTATCGAAATGGGAAACTTCGATTTTCAGATGTATCCTCTTGGGTAGACGATCAGGGTCACAGTCCTCTCTTCCATTTAAAGGAACAAAGCCACAGAATTTTTAGAAACCAAAGCGAAAAAGCCTTTCGGGAGGAGGGACTTCTGGATTTAGTCATAGGGTCTATCTTCCATGAGGCAATGAAACTAAGAGAAAATGTGTACCAGCTGGAGATTTATCGCCCCCGATATGTTCAATACAAGAGTCAGATAAAAAAGAGAGATTATGAAAAGAATTACCTCCAGCAATTCGAACGAATTATTACCAGAGCTGAACAGGGAGTGCTCCTTGGGATGGCCGAAACCCATTCTCTCTTTCATGATGCAATGGAACAATTAATTGACCTCTTCAAAAAACACTCGAAGAATCCCTATTGGGTAAGATTTCTGGTGGATTATCACCCTCTCATAAAAAAAACCTATGGCCCTCAAAGGGCAAAAAAGATTTTTCAAATGATATTTAAAAATGGAATTTCGGAAGCTTACGCCTTGACAGGCCTTAGTTACCTCGAAAGCGAACACTATGATCTTTCCACTCACTACTTTTTAAAGGCCCTCAGGGCTGGGACTTCAGATTCGAAATTCCATCTTCTTCTCCTTTTTAGTCAAGGCATGGATGCTTATTTCAAAAATGCTTACTCCAGGGTGATAACCCTGTGGAAAAGACTGGTTCGTCTTCCTGTTCCTCCATCCATCAAAAAGACCTACTTTAAAAAAATGGAGGAAGTATGTCGAAAAATAAAAAATGAGCTGGAAGAAGAGAAACGTTTGGCCTTAGCTAAAAAGGCGGAAACTCTTGCTGATCAGATCCTAAAGATGTTATAAATAATGAGCGAAACAAATGAAGGGGAATTAGAAATGCCAATCTATGAATTTCATTGTGAAACATGTGATCATGAATTTGAGAAATTGGTCTTTCACTCTTCTGAAAAAATTATCTGCCCTCAATGTAGTAGCCAGAAGGTTCATCGGATGATGTCTGCCTTTGCCTTCTCAAGTGGGGGAAAATTTAAAAGCACAGCCAGTTCCTCCTGCAGCAGTTGTTCAGCCACCTCTTGCTCCTCCTGCAGTTCGAAATAGAAATAATATAAACCCAAATTGAGCGATTCTTAGTATTATTTAAAGATAAACCCTTTCTGGATTCCCGTTTTCACGGGAATGACATTTTCATTCATTGGGTGGCAGTAGTCATTCCTGCGGAAGCAGGAATCCAGTATATTTGATTCAATGAATG
>CALIBK010000008.1 GCA_938045955.1 uncultured bacterium
ATTATATTAGTATCCCATCGAAATTGTGACTATTATCACATACTCAATTTTCGAAAATTATTAACCCAAAATAATGGAAAGGGGGGATATAAATCATAAAAATTTAAAAACCAAGAATTAAACTTCAAAATTTTAAAATTAAGAAAGGAGGAATTGTTGAGATGCCATTTACGATTTCAAAAAGGTATTTAGAAGCGGATCCAAGGAAGCTTCAAGACTGGCAAATAGCTGATATTGCTGAAGAAACAATGCCTACCATTGAAGAGGCCCAGGAGAGATTAGGTCTTAAAAAGGATGAGATTATCCCTTACGGAAGACTTTGTAAGCTTGATTTCATGAAAATTATTGAACGATTAAAAGATAGACCCGATGGAAAATATATCGAGGTCACAGCGATCACTCCAACTCCTTTAGGAGAAGGGAAGACCACCACCACGATGGGTTTGATCGAAGGCCTCGGAAAAAGAGGAAAGAATGTCGGTGGCTGTGTTAGACAACCCTCTGGGGGTCCTACTATGAATATTAAAGGAACAGCCGCTGGGGGAGGAAAGGCCCTCTTGATTCCAATGACTGAATTCTCACTGGGTCTTACGGGAGACATTGATGCCATTACAAATGCCCACAATCTCGCCATGGTGGCCCTGACCGCAAGAATGCAACACGAGAGAAACTACGATGACGCAGAACTGGCTAAAAGAAATCTAAGAAGATTGGATATTGATCCGACCAATGTAGAGATGGGGTGGGTTATTGATTTCTGTGCCCAAGCATTAAGAAACGTCATTATTGGCATTGGCGGGAGGATGGATGGTTATATGATGCAATCCAAATTTGGGATCACGGTAAGTTCGGAGCTCATGGCCATCCTCTCCATCGTAAGAGATTTAAAGGATCTGAGAGAAAGATTGGGGAAAATCGTTGTCGCCTTTGACAAGAGAGGGAACCCCATCACCACCACTGACCTCGAGGTCGCAGGGGCAATGTGTGCCTGGATGAGAAATACGATTAATCCCACCCTGATGTGGACTATTGAATATCAGCCCTGTATGGTCCATGCTGGTCCTTTCGCTAACATCGCTGTGGGTCAATCTTCCATTATTGGTGACCGGATCGGATTGAAGATGTTTGATTATCATGTCACTGAAAGTGGATTCGCTGCAGATATCGGGTTTGAGAAGTTCTGGAATGTGAAATGCCGATTGAGCGGACTGAAGCCCAATGTCTCTATTCTCACCACGACCGTCAGGGCTTTAAAGATGCATGGAGGAGGCCCCGCAGTGGTCGCAGGACGTCCCATTCCCGATGAATATACTAAAGAGAATCTCCAGCTCTTAGAGAAGGGAGTCGCAAATATGCTCCATCACATCGGGATTATAAAAAAGTCCGGGATCAGCCCCGTGGTCTGCATCAACACCTTCCATACCGATACAAAAGATGAGATTTCGATGGTTCGTAAATATGCAGAACAGGCAGGAGCCCGTTGCGCCATTTCAGAACACTGGCTTAAAGGTGGAGAGGGCGCTCTCGAATTAACCGACGTGGTTCTGGATGCATGTAATGATAAGGTAGATTTTAAATTCCTCTATCCCATAGAGATGCCGCTTCGACAGCGGGTTGAAACTATTGCAAAAGAGGTTTATGGAGCTGACGGAGTCTCCTGGACCCCTGAGGCAGAAGCCAAGGCAAAGCGGCTTGAGGCGGATCCAAACATGAGAGACTTTATGACAATGATGGTCAAAACCCACTTGAGTCTGACCCATGATCCTACAAGGAAAGGGGTCCCAAAGGGCTGGATCTTACCTGTCCGTGATGTGTTAATCTTTGCAGGAGCAAAGTTCCTTTGTCCGATGACCGGAACGATCAGCCTGATGCCAGGCACCAGTTCTGACCCTGCATTTCGACGAGTGGATGTGGATGTCAATACCGGCAAAGTCACAGGTCTCTTTTAATTAAAAAATAAGAATTGAAAAAGTCTTATGGATCCCATCTCGATTTCAATCGAGATGGGATCCATAAAAAATTAAAACTTTTATTCCTCTATCAGGCCGATTTATGGATAGCTTCTATGAAAGAGGCAACATTTAAATTTAAAAAAGTCCCGCCTCTTGAGAAAAGTCTAATTCATTCCATTTACAAAAAAAGGAAGGGTTGATTCTCTCTTAAGAGAGAGAAATTTTAAGGGGGAGGAGAAGATGACAGCAAAACTCATCAATGGCAATGAGATTGCCAAACAGATTCGAGAGGAATTGAGGCAGGAGGTCATCCACTTAAAAGAAAAATATAATGTGGTCCCTGGACTGGTGACCATCCTCGTTGGAGAGAATCCCGCTTCAGTAAGTTATGTCACAGCCAAACAGAAAACTTCGAAGGAGTTAGGTTTCTATTCCGTTCAGGACAATCAGCCTGAGAATATTTCAGAAGACCAGCTTCTCCAGCTTATCGATAAGTACAACAAGGATCCAAGGATTCACGGAATTCTGGTTCAACTTCCGCTTCCGAAGCATATCAATGAAACCAAGGTTCTTTATGCTATTGATCCGAAGAAAGATGTAGATGGGTTCCATCCGGTCAATGTGGGGAAATTGATGATCGGCGAGGCGGATTATCTTCCCTGTACCCCTGCCGGAATTCAACAACTTCTCATTCGTTCAGGGGTTCAGATTGAAGGAGCAGAGGTCGTCGTGGTAGGGAGATCCAATATTGTAGGAAAACCTATCGCGAATATCCTCCTTCAAAAACAGAAGGGAGCCAACGCAACGGTGACCATCTGCCATACGGGGACAAGAGATATGGCCTTTCATACCCGAAGAGCGGATATCCTGATTGTGGCTGCTGGAAAACCTAAGGCCATTACAGCCGATATGGTGAAAGAGGGGGCGGTGGTGATTGATGTGGGGGTGAATCGAATTGGTGTCACCCCTGATGGGAAGGCCAAACTCTGTGGAGATGTCGATTTTGAGGCCGTCAAAGAGAAGGCCAGTATGATTACCCCTGTTCCCGGTGGAGTGGGGCCCATGACCATTACGATGCTGATGATGAATACCGTAAAAGCGGCCAAACTCCATGCTGGTATAAGGTAGATCTGAGAACTCTCCTCTATGGGTGTGATTCGGATTACGATCGATGATCATGGGATCGAATGCTCCGAAGGTGAATTTTTACTCTGGGTCGCCCTCGATCATGGAATCTACATTCCCAATCTCTGCGCCATCCGGGAAAGGAGAGAACCCTATGGGGGGTGTCGACTCTGTTTTGTTGAAGTAGAGGGCCAGGAAGAACCTTGGACAGCCTGTACATTGAGAGTTAAAGAGGGAATGAAGATTTATACTCGAGGGCCAAAGGCCCTAAGACTTGCCAAGACAGCCTTTGCATTAATCCTCAGCAATCATCCTGTGGATTGTGCTCATTGTCTGAAAACAGGTTTGTGCGAACTCCAAAAGATTGCCCGACACCTTGGGGTGAAACTCAGGACCCAACGATTCAAGCAATTTCTCAGGAACCTTCCCATCGATGAAACGAGTCCCGTTTTTGTCTATGATCCCAATAAATGTGTGCTCTGCGGCCGATGTGTCTGGTATTGCCATGAAAAGATAGGAATAGGCGAGATTGGATTTGCCTATCGAGGTTTTCAGAGATGGGTCACCACTTTTGATAATGCCCCTGTCGGGCAATCCGAATGCAGGGATCGAAAGGAGATGGTGGAAATCTGTCCGGTGGGTGCCTTTGGGGCAAAAGATAGGACAGTGGGGAAGACAAAAATCTATCAAACAGGAGGATCAAAATGATTATCATTGGTGAAAATATTCATGTGATTGCTAAGGATGTCTCCCAGGCCATCCGGGAGAGAAATGAAAAAGTGATCCAGGCCCTGGCCAAGGAACAAACCCAGGCTGGAGCCCATTATATTGACCTGAATGTAGGACCCATGAAGAAAGATACGGAAGAAACCATGAAATGGCTGGTGAACTGTGTTCAGGAAGTCACTGATCTTCCTCTCTCCATTGATACGATGAACCCTGTAGCAATGGAGGCGGGATTAAAATATTGTAAAAAAAGACCACTCCTGAACTCTGCCTCAGGGAAAACAGACTCCAAACAGCAGATGCTTCCTCTGGCTAAAAAATATAATTGTGATGTGGTGATTTCGGTGATGACCGACAAAGGAATGCCTCCCGAAGTGGAATCTAAGATTGAAAGCATTATGGATACGGTCGCCTATGCCAATGAACTGGGAATCCCAAACGAAGATATCTGGGTGGATCCCATCATCCTTCCTGTAAGCACGGCAGGGGAAGGCCAAAAGATTGCCGTCGGGAATCTTGAATTCATTAAGATCCTTCCAGATGTCCTTCCGGGAGTTAAATCCACGGTCGGCCTCTCCAACGTCTCCAACGGGGTGCCCGCTCATCTGAGACCCATTCTCAACCGGACCTATCTGGTCATGCTTGAGAGAAATGGGCTTTACTCCGCCATTGCCGATCCCCTGGATGAAGAGTTGATGGCCTTTATGAGAGGGGAACTTAAAGAGATCAGGGATCTCATCTATAAAGTCATGGATGGAGAGGAAATCGATCTTTCCTCTTTATCTCAGAAAGAGATCGCTTATGTCAAAACAGCCAGAGTCTTAATGGCCCAGACTCTCTATTCGGATGCCTGGTTGGAAATTTAAAAAACTCTATGTCATAATTATTTTGTAGAAATAATTTTATAATAAAAATAATTCTGCTTTAGGAGGAATTTTATGGAATACAAAGCCCCGGTCGAAGCGTATAAAGGTGTGGTTAGGGAGGTCACGATTGGAAAGGGAGATAAGGTATTGAAGATTGGCGGGGAAAACATTCTTCCCCTTCATTTCTTTGATGAAGGATCGATGCCGAACCCCCCTAAATTTGCCCTCGAGGTCTTAGATATGGAGCCCACTGAAAAAATTCCTCATCTTCTCGAACCCTTCGGGAATGCGATCTCAGACCCTATCCAGTGGGCCAAAAAATGTGAAACCTTTGGGGTTGATGCCATCTGTCTCACCCTGCTCAGCACAGACCCTGCCGAAAAAGACAGCCCCGCAGATCAAGCAGCTCAACTGGTCAAACGAATGGTCTCTGAAATTAAAAAACCCTTGATTGTCTATGGGTCAGGGGATGAGAAGAAGGATGCAGAGGTTCTCCCCATGGTGGCTCAAATCTGTGCTGGGGAGAATCTCCTGATCGGTCCGGTTCAAAAGGAGAATTTTGAGGTCGTTGGAAAGGCCATCCTCGAGAATGGTCACGTGGCCATCGCTCAGAGCCCACTGGATATAAACCTGCTTAAGGAACTGAATGTCAAACTCTGTAAATTTCTGCCTCCTGAGAGGGTCGTCATTGATCCCCTCTCTTCTGCTTTGGGTTACGGAATCGAATACAGCTTTTCCCTCATTGAACGGGTCAAACAGATCGGTATTATCACCAAAGACAGTATGACGATGATGCCCATTGTTGCCAATCTCGGGGATGAATGCTGGAAAACAAAACAGGCAAAAGAGAATGAAACACAAGGATTGCTCTGGGAAGGGATAACCGCTCTCTCCCTTTATCTGGCAGGGGCGAATCTTCTTATTCTCAGACATCCCGAAACCCTCAAGCTTATAAAGGAAACCATAGGAGGAAATGGAAGATGGCCGAGTTAAAAGAAACCAATAAACGGTTGGAGGAGATTTACCATAAGATTAAAGCCGAGATTCCCTGGGAACCCGTTGGGCATACCCCTATGCCTGAGATTTCAGACCTCAGAAACTGGGATATGAAACTTCTTCAAACTTACAAGCCCTGGTATGCTCCATTCTGCGATCTCTGTTGCTTTTGTACTTTTGGAAAATGCGATTTAACAGAGGATCGAAGGGGAGCCTGTGGCATTGATATCTCAACTCAGCAGGGTAGATGGATCCTTCTTTTCTGCCTGATGGGAGCTTCCGCTCATGCCTCTCATGCGGGACACATCCTTGAGGTGCTTATTGAACGGCATGGCCCTGAGAAGAAGATTAATCTTGGAACCTCTGTAGATCTTGAGGCTCCCAATATCCGAACAGTTCTTGGACTGAAACCAGAGACCCTGGGGGATCTAAAAATTGCCATTGAATATGTCTACAAAGAAATTACCCACCTTTTGGATTCCACCGCCATGGGGCAGGAAGGAAGCTACCTTGACTATGAATCCAAGGCCCTCCATGCGGGGATGCTCGATCATGTGGCAATGGAGGTAGCGGATATTGCTCAGATTGTGGGTTTAAACTATCCGACTTCAGTAGCGGATACCCCCTTAGTAGATCTTGGGTGGAATTCAGTGGATAAGACAAAACCCATTATCTGTTTCATAGGTCATAATCCTGCCACCTCTACCGTCGTGGTTGATTACCTCCGGGAGAATAACCTTTATGATCAGGTGGAGGTGTGCGGTGTCTGCTGCACGGCTTTAGAGACGACCCGATATTCTGATAAGGCAAAGGTGATCGGACCTTATTCCAGACAGCTCTTTTATGTGAGAAGTGGGATTGCAGATGTGATTATGACAGATGAACAATGTATTCGAACAGATATGCCGAAGGAAGCAACCAAAGCAGGTTCTGCACTCATTGCTACAATTGATAAGGTGATGTATGGGTTAGAGGACGCCTCAGAAATGCCAACCGAAGAGATTGTTAAAAAAATGGTAGAAGAAAAAAGGCATTTTGCAATCCTTGATCCAAAGAAAGCCGCAGAAGTTGCCGTCAAAGTAGCCATGGCCATTGCCCCTCAAAGGAGAAAGGAATGGCTGACCGAACAAGAGGCCCAAGAGCAATCGAAGAAGTGCACCCTCTGCGGGATGTGCGAAACGGCGTGCCCGAACCTTTTTGACATCGGAAGGGGGGTCAGTGATGTAGCGAAAGGGAATTTCGAAACCATCCGGGAGTTATTCAATCTATGTATTGGTTGTGGAAAATGTGAAGAGGAATGTCCGAGAAATATTCCGATCTTAAAGATCATGCAGGTCGGAGCAAGTATGGAAACTTACAAAGTCCGGGCGGGTCGTGGCCCCATTATGGATACTGAGATCAGAACAGTGGGGGCACCTATCACTCTTGGTACGATTCCGGGAGTAGTCGCATTGGTAGGATGCTCAGCCTACCCTGATATCAGAGATCTCGCAGAGATTGTGGATGAATTCGCAAAGCGAAAATATATTGTCGTTGTTTCTGGTTGCACTTCTATGGCTGTTGGGTTGTGGAAAGATGCTGATGGGAAGACCATTTATGAGAAGTACCCTCCAGTATTTGATGCAGGAGGGGTCGTCAATGTGGGCTCCTGTGTTGCAAATAGTCATATCTCCGGAGCAGCTATAAAAATTGCTAACATCTTTGCAGCCCTGCCATTAAGGGCGAACTACGAGGTGATGGCAGATTACGTGCTTAATCGAGTAGGAGCAGTGGGGATTGCCTGGGGGGTCTATTCCCAGAAGGCAGCCGCGATTGCAACAGGGTTTAACCGATTGGGTGTTCCGGTGATTTTTGGTCCCCATTCTTCTAAGTATCGAAGACTCTACCTTTCGAGAAAAGAAGAGGCTGAATGGAAGGTAATGGATGCAAGAAAGAAGCAAATCGTTGAGACCGAGGAACCCTCTCCTGAACACCTCGCCTATGTCTGTGAGACCAAAGAAAAGGCCATGGTGATGATCCCTAAACTCTGCATCCGGAAGAACGATACCCCTCAGGGAAGAGCAATCAAACTCAACCACTATATCTCCCTATATAAAAAATATATGGGAGGAGGGCTTCCTGAGGACCTCCATCTCTATGTTCGAAGAGATCCGGATATTCCATTGGTATACAAGAAAGAGGTAAAAGCCTACTTAACCCAGATTGGCTGGAAACCCAAGGAACCGGTAGGACTTCCGACCCTGATTGGAACCTACCCAACAAAGGTTCCTGTGGATTCCGTGATTCATTAAAAGGAGGAAAAAGATGAGTCAATTAGCCCCATTGTTGCCTATGCATCGAGTCAATGTCCTGACTGGAACAAGGACGGCGAGGATGGTGGAGGATCCCACGGAATATGCCAAGCAGATCCTGAAAGCCCAGCGACCCCTTCTTGTTCTTGGTCCACAGCTGATGAGGATTACCCTCGGAGGAAGGCTGCTTCTCGAATATGCTTTAGACATTGCTAAGGCGAGAAATATTCCGACCTGCGCCACGGCTACCGTCAAATCGAAAATGGTCGAGTTAGGAGTGACTCCTGACAGTGTCTACGATATCGTTGAGATTATCCATGCCTTGAAAGACCCGGAGTGGAAGGGGGTGAGGAAGGAAGGTAACCATGATCTGGTTCTCTTCTTTGGATTCAGAACTGATCTCGGGAATCAGGGACTCTCGGTACTCAAACATTTTGCTCCTCATCTAAAGACCATGACCCTTTGTAAATATTATTATCCTCATGCCGATTTCTCACTTCCCAATATCCGAAAGGATGAACAGTGGAAAGCCTTTTTGGAAGGCCTAATCGAAAATTTAAAGAAAGAATAAACTATCCTACGAAAGGAGAGTAAAAGATGGAGTTTCATGTAGACATAGGACCCCAATATGAAGGTGAAGTGATCAGGAAGGAAAACCTCTATATTGAATTTGGAGGACCAAAGGTAGCCCACAAGTTCGAGTTGGCGACTGTCAAGAACCCCGAGGAGATCGAAAATGAAAAGGTAGAGGTCATTGGTCCGGATATCAATGAACTGGCTCCCTATGACCCAGAAACGGACAAAGGGGGATCTTATCCCATCGCGATTTTGATTGATGTGGCAGGAGCGGAATTAGACAAGGATGCTGAACCCATCATCGAGAGAAAGATTCATATGTATCTCAACTTCATCCAAGGCTGGTATCATATGAACCAGAGACAGGATATGTGGATACGAATGAGTACAGACGCCTATAAGAAGGGATTTACCTCTTTAAAAGAGTTGGGCGAAATCTTTAACTTCCTTTTCACTTCCGAGATGCCAATTATCGAAAAGATTCAAACCACGATCATCACTGACCCCAAGAAGGTGGAAGAGCTTCTACCTGAAGCACTCCAACGATATGCTGCCCGCGATGAGCGAGCCAGACAGCTCAAAGACGAGGATGTGGATACCTTCTACGGGTGTGTCCTCTGTCAGAGTTTCGCCCCCACCCACTGTTCGATCATTGCTCCCAATCGGATTGCCAACTGTGGAGCCATTAACTGGTTCGATGGTCGAGCTGCAGCAAAGATCGATCCCGAAGGACCCATATTTGCTATCCCCAAAGGGGAATTGATTGATCCGGCTAGAGGAGAATATGATGGAGTGAATAAGGTCGTTGCGGAGAAATCTTTGGGAACCTATGATCGGGTCTATCTCTACAGCGCCTTCGAGCACCCCCATACCTCCTGTGGTTGTTTTCAAGCGATTGTGTTTTACATTCCCGAGGTCGATGCCTTCGGGATCGTTCATAGAGAATTTAAAGGGGAGACCGTCATTGGAATCACCTTCTCCAGAATGGCTGGAGAAACATCGGGAGGGAAACAGGTGGAAGGCCGCCTGGGAACAGGATTAGAACAACTGCGATCCCCCAAATTTATTCAAGCCGATGGAGGACTGGCTCGAATTGTCTGGATGCCTAAAGAGATTAAAGAACGATTCAGGGATGTTTTAGAAGCCAAGGGCCTTTATGATAAGATTGCAACAGAAGAGGATGCGAAAAACCCGGATGAACTGACAGCCTTCTTGGAAAAGGTTGGACATCCCTGGCTCAAAGGGGAAGTTGAACTTCCCACCTAAATGAAAAGAATCCGTTATCAGTGGTTAGGGATCAGTTTTTTTCCCGACTCATCGCTAATCACTTTTCACTATTCACTTCATTTTAAGGGGGGTGTGTTATGCCGATATCAGGTTCAGAAATTGTAAAGATGCTTCCAGGAAGAAAACCCTGCAAGGATTGTGGTTTCCCAACCTGTTTCGCCTTTGCCATGAAGCTTGCGACCGGTGGAGCTTCCCTGGATAAATGTCCTTACCTCTCTCCGGAGGTGAAGGCTAAACTCGAGGACCTTCTTGCTCCTGCTATCAAACTGGTCACCATCGGCACTGGAGACAACAAGGTTCAGGTTGGAAATGAGGAGGTCATCTATCGTCATGAGAAGACCTACATCCATCCACCCGGAATAGGAATTCTTGTCTCCGACAAGGAAGAAGAAAGAAAGGCGGATGAAAAGATAAAGAAGGTCAAAGAGCTTCAGTTTCCATGGGTCGGCTTGATCCTCAAAGCCGAGCTTCTTGCCCTTCAGTTTGAATCTGGTAACAAAGATCGATATCTCTCCCTGGTGAGGAAGGCAGCCCAGAGTGGGCTTGGACTCATTCTGATCTCGAGGGATCTGGATGTCTTGTTTGCGGCCAGAGATCTCTGTGCCGATCAACGACCTCTCCTCTATCCCATCACCAAAGAGAACCTTGATCAGGCCATTCCAAGAATCAAAGAGAAACCCACCCCCCTCGGAGTTTATGGCGAGGGGATCGAAGGACTCATCCCCTTAACCAAGAAATTGAAAGAGGCAGGAGTAGATGAACTGCTTCTGGATCCAGGTTCAAAAAATATATTAGATGCCATCAGGGATCAAACCTTTATTCGGAGAGCAGCCTTAAAGCAAGGTTTCAGACCTTTAGGATATCCCACGATTGCCTTTCCATGTTTTATGGGGAAGGACGGGCTAAAAGAGATTCTCACAGCTTCTGTCTTCATCAACAAATTTGCCTCGGTCATCATCCTTTCGGATTTTGACCAGTATACCTTACTTCCTCTTCTGGTTCAGCGCCTTAATATCTACACCGATCCTCGTTTCCCGATGGCCGTGGAAGAGAAATACTATGAAATAGGAACCCCGGATGAGAATTCCCCTGTTCTAATTACTTCAAATTGGGCTCTCACCTACTTCATTGTCTCCTCAGCGATTGAAGCAACCAAGATCCCTTCCTATCTCTGTGTAAAAGACACGGAAGGATTAGGGGTCCTCACGGGATGGGCTGCTGGAAAATTTACGGGTGACTCCGTTGGGGCTATGGTCAAAAAATCAGGAATCGAAAGCAAGGTGAAACATAAAAAGATTGTGATTCCTGGCCGGGTAGCCAGAATCAAAGGAGAACTCGAAGACGCCCTTCCGGGCTGGGAGGTGGTGGTGGGCCCGAGAGAAGCAGCAGGAATTGGGGCCTTCTTACCGGAGTATGCCAAAAGTTTGAGAAAATGAAACAGCAGGAGGAAGACCTTTCGAGACTCTCATCCATTTTTGAAACCTATGGAAATGAGAGAAAGGGTCTAATTCCCATTCTGCTTGAGATCCAGAAAGAGTTCGGATATCTTCCAAAAGAGGCCTTAAAAAAAGTGGCCACTTTCCTTAACCTGAAACCCATTGAAGTTTGGGGGGTGGCCACGTTTTATAATCAATTTCGCCTAACCCCCCTCGGGAAAACTCATATCAAGGTCTGTATGGGCACAGCCTGCCATCTCGCAGGAGGGAGATTGGTATTGGAGGCACTGGAACGAGAACTTCATCTTAAGGTGGGAGAAACTTCAGAAGACGGTCAATTCAGTCTCGAAAGGGTGGCCTGCATCGGTTGCTGCATGCTTGCCCCCGTTATCGTGATCAAAGACGAAATTTACCCTAAGATGTCACCCTTTAAAGTGGAAGAATCCATGCTCCCATATAGACAAGAAAGTGAATCGTTCATAGAAAAACGTCGAAAGGATTAGATTGGGATTTTTCGAGCTTCAAAAAAGGGCGAAGGCCCAATGGTTAGCCTTAGAGGAAAGGACTCATATAAAGATTGGAACAGCAACCTGCGGACGAGCTGCAGGTGCTCTCGAAGTCCTTCAAGCGTTCGAAGAAGAACTCTTTAAAAGAAATCTCAATGTCCCTATTGTCCAGGTTGGATGTATTGGCCTCTGTTATGCAGAACCTCTTGTCATCATCTCCAAGCCTCAATCCTATCGCATTTTATATCCTAATGTCACTCCTGAGCTGGTCCCCCGCTTGGTTGACGGCTATATCGAAGGAGAGGACCCATGCCTGGAACTTGCCCTTGGAACCCTCGAAATAGATGAGAGAGGCTTCCCCTCTATCCCCGAGCTTCCGAGATTTGAGTATGAATGCAGACTAATTTTAAGAAATTGTGGTTTTATCGATCCCACCAACATATATCATTATATCGCAAATGGGGGATACTCCTCTCTTGCCAAGGCCCTGAACATGGAGGCAACTGAAATCATCCAGGAGGTCTTGAGATCGGGGCTTCGAGGAAGGGGAGGCGCAGGTTTTCCAACGGGAATTAAATGGGAACATTGCTATAAAGCCCCCGGATCGGTGAAATATGTCATCTGTAATGCAGACGAAGGAGATCCGGGTGCCTTTATGGATCGTGTCATCCTCGAGAGCGATCCCCAGCAGGTTATTGAAGGGATGGTTATCGCGGGGTATACCATAGGGGCTCAGGAAGGATATATCTATATTCGAGCCGAATATCCCCTCGCCATTGAACGGGTCAAAAAAGCATTAAAAGAAGCAGAAGAAATAGGAATTTTGGGGAAGAATATCCTTGAAAGCAATTTCAACTTTTTTATCAGTATTATTCAGGGAGCAGGGGCTTTTGTCTCAGGGGAGGCCACTGCTCTGGTGGAGGCGATGGAAGGGAAGAGGAGTGAGCCCAGGGTAAGACCCCCACGACTCTCGGAAAAGGGGCTCTGGGGATCCCCTACCCTTCTGAATAACGTTAAAACATTCTCCTATATTCCCATCATCATAAATAAAGGCTCTCAGGAATTTGCCTCTATAGGAACAGAGAAAAGCAAGGGGACAGCGGTCTTTACTCTCGCAGGAAAGGTGAACTACCCCGGTCTTACAGAAGTACCGATGGGAACAACCCTGAGAAGACTCGTCTATGACATTGCAGGAGGAATGAAGGGTGGAAAAAAATTTAAGGCGGTTCAGATTGGGGGGCCATCAGGGGGATGCATCCCTGAATCCCTCTTGGATATTCCTATCGATTATGATTCCCTCCAGCATGCCGGCTCAATGATGGGCTCGGGAGGAATGATCTTTATGGACGAGGAGGATTGTGCTGTGGATACGGCACGATTCTTTCTCGATTTTACCACCAAGGAATCCTGTGGTAAATGTACGATGTGCCGGCTCGGAACGCTGCAACTTCTGAACCTCCTTGAAGAAATCTGCTCAGGAAAGGCAAAAATAGAAGATCTGGATCTCCTGCGGGATCTTGCTGAAGACGTAAAGGTGGGGTCCCTTTGTGGGCTTGGTCGCTCCGCTCCCAATCCGGTGCTTACAACGGTCAGATATTTTGAGGAAGAATATCGGGCCCATATCTTAGAAAAAAGATGTCCGGCCCTGGTCTGTAAAGATCTGATTGCCTTTTATATCCTCCCGGAGAAATGTGATCGGGCATGTGAACATTGTATCCTGGTTTGCCCGACGAAAGCGATCAAAGGTGAGAAAGGGGAAATGAAGGTGATTGATCAGGAAAAATGTTCAAAATGTGGAACCTGTCTGGAGGTCTGTCCCCATGAGTATCAGGCCGTCGTGAAGCTATCCCCCTTGGATAAACTCCCTTCCGGGGAGACAAAAGGGTAAAAACATTTAAAGGAGAAAGATATGGCAAGAAAGATCGTGGCCACAGGAAGGGGAGGGGCAGGAAAATCTACCTTTGTTGCCCTGATGAGTCGATATCTCAAGCCCCCTTCTTTACTCATTGACCTTGATCCAGATCTGAGTCTTGCGGATATGCTCGGTATCGACCTGAGAGAACAGGGAAAAAGGACTGTGGTCGAAGCCCTTTACGATGCGGTCAAAGAGAGGCAACGCGGTGGGAGTCCTTTAACGCCCGTGGAGGATCGATTCAAAGGCCTTCTCTGGGGAGACTGCCTTTATGAGGGGAAAGGATTTGATATAATGACGCTTGGGACGAAGGATATGGAAGGATGTTATTGCTTTCCTGACCACCTCCTGAGGAAAACGATCGGTGAACTCTCTAAAAACTATACCCATGTGGTTGTTGATTCTCCAGCCGGACTGGAGCATCTAAATCGTAATATTATCTCCGAGGTGGACGATCTTTTTCTGATTCTCGATCCATCAGAAAAATCCCTTACCCATATTAAAAAGGTGAAACTCGTGTTAAGAGAAGTGGGAACGATCTACCATCGTTTCTATCTGGTCGGAAACTATATGTTTGATGACGCTGCGGTGAAACATTTCGAGGAGGTAGGAGAACTCTTTTTAGGAAGAATCGATTATGATCCAAAAGTAGAAGAGTTCAATCTTTCGGGAAAATCTCTCCGTCAACTTCCAGAGAGCTCTCCTGCCTGTCAGTCGGTTAAAAAGATTTTAGAGAAAGCGGGGTTGACCTAAAATGGGAAAAATCCATGTGATTACAGGAAGAGGGGGGACCGGAAAATCCACCCTTACCGCACTCATGGCAAGATTCCTGGCCACTTCCTCTCTCCTTCTCATCGATCTTGATCCTGACGGAAGCCTGGCTAAAATGGTGGGAGCCAATCTCGAAGAAGAGGGAAAGTGGACAATCTCCGATGCCCTTTATGAGGTGATGGGAAAGGGAAGAGAGACAAAAGATATCCCGGACCTTCTTCGACAGAAGATGGAAGATGGTCAGATCCTCTATCGAGGCACTAAATTTGACCTGATCAGTCTGGGGACAAAACTGGCCCAGGGCTGTTACTGTCTTCCTGATGAGATGATGAAAGAGCTGATACGAAATCTCAACAAAAATTATGAAATGGTTCTTGTAGATTCTCCTGCAGGGCTGGAACATTTGAATCGGAAGGTGACCCCAGAGATCGACGATCTCCTGGTAGTCATGGATCCCTCGGAGAAATCGGCGAAACATATCGAAAGGATCAAATACGTGATCAAGGGGGTCAATATCCATTATCAACATTTCTATCTCATCGGAAACTATCGATTTACAGAGGAAGCAGAGGTCTCTCTCCTTAGATCCGGAGAACGATATCTTGGAAGAATCGCCAATGACCCATGGGTCAGGGAGTATAATCTGAAAGGGATCTCTCTATTTCAACTCCCTGAAGAGGCCCCTTCCTCTCTATCGATAAAAAAGATACTTCGGGAGGCAGGGTATGATCTTGTATCATAATATCACCGAGGAGAGCTTTGGATTAGCTTTAGAGCTTGCCATAAAGAAGCTCACAACCATGAATCCCGAAGAGCTCTGCAAAAAGACAGGGGTCTCCCTTCTGGATCCGCACCGGATTATTCTTCCCTATTTCTCTCAGCCTCACATCGTCAATCTTAAGGATGGGCAAGTTTCACTTCAAGAAGACCCGAAAACAGAGATCCCTCTGAAAGATCGAATCCTCCTCCTTCACTACCTGACCCAGGCGAAGGGAACCCCTTGGACCCATCGGTTGGTGACCTATGCCCAGATTCAAGGAGGAAGATTCTACTGCCCGACATTTCAAAAGAGGACGATCGAACCGATTCTGAACTGTTTCGGGGGTCAGCCCGAGACTCTCATCGAGGTCGCTCGATCGCTCGGAGGAGAACGAGCATCCTATGGAGATGCTTCTGTCTCTTTTTATCCCTTTCCCTTGGTGAAAATCGTGATCGTCCTCTGGCGAGGAGATGAGGAGGTTTCTCCCAATGGGAATATCCTCTTTGATAAGAATATCACGGATTATCTATCAGCGGAAGATATTGCAGTCCTGTCCGAAACCCTGATCTGGAGGCTCATCCGTCGATCGAAATCCTAAGAAGTGAATTCAATCTATCGAGTTCCTGGACTTCCATGATTCCATTTAAAGCCAGATGTCAGACTACTGCAATGGGCATTCTCCCCCACCGAGATATCGAGCAGGCTCTCAGTTTAAGCCTGAGTTTGGATATTCCCTTCTGGCCTCAGCTTCCTCATTTGAGTCTCTACGAGGATATGTATGTCCAAACCTCCCAAAATTTTCCTGGAATCTCTGTGGACATGGAAAAAAAGAGGCTCACCTTTCACACTGAAAGATTTCAACAGGAACTTGAGGATTACTTCAATCGAATGGAGGATCCGGAAACCTATCGACTCACTCCGGAGTACTCGGTGGTTTTTCGAACCTTTCTTGCCAGACCCCTCGAGTCTTACCCAGCCATCCGGGGCCAGGTGACCGGACCCGTGAGTTTCGGATTCAAGGTTCTGGATGAAAACCTCAAACCTATTATCTATAATGAAGAGGTGAGATCAATTCTCTACGATTTCATCCAGAAGAAGGTCAATCTCCAGTATCAGGAACTTCGAGAAAAAAATCCCAGGGCTTTTGTCTGGGTGGATGAACCTGGCCTGGGGTATGTCTTCAGTGGCCTCTCGGGGTATAATGACCAGCAGGCTCGAGAAGACTACCTTCAGTTTATCCAGGGAGTAGAAGGACCCAAAGGACTTCACCTCTGCGCGGATGTCAATCTCCCTTATCTTCTGGAGTTAGGGATTGAAATCCTCTCCTTCGATGCCTTCCAGATAGGGTTTATGCCCAAAGAGTATGTGGAGGCCGTAGCCGAATTCTTTAAAAAAGGAGGGGTGATTTCCTGGGGAATTGTGCCCACGGAGGGAAGGATTCTCGAGAATCAATCCCCGGACTCCCTGGCTTCCCTTCTCTCAGACTACTGGAAGGTCATCACTAACTATACTGATCTCTCTCCAAATCAGATTGCAGAACAATCCCTGATCGCACCTGCAAGATGTTGCCTGGTTGATCTTTCTCTGGAATCAGGAGAAAACAAAAAGGATTTCCGTCCAGAAGAGAGAGTCGTCGAGAAAGCCTTTCTCCTTCTAAAAGAAGTCTCCCAGCTCCTCAAGAACCAATGGCTTTAAAAAGAAAAACAGAGACTCTTCTTGATTTACCCTTTTAGATTCTTTTAAGATTATTTTGATGAAGGGCTTCTTTAACCGTCTTCTTCGGATTCATCTCTCAAAGGAAAAAACGACCGTCGAACCTATTCCAGATTCAATTCTTCGATCCTATCTCGGGGGAAAAGGTTTAGGGTCTTATCTTCTTCTAAAGGAGAACCCCCCTCACGTTGATCCTCTCTCTTCTAAAAATCGTTTAATCTTCACGCTGGGTCCAATCGCAGACACTCCCTTCTATGGATCGAGCCGTTATGCCGTCTTTACCAAATCTCCTCAAACAGGGATCTACTCAGAATCCTATTCAGGGGGAAAGATCACCCTCTCCCTCAGCCGAACGGGTTATGATGCCATTATCATCGAGGGAAAATCATCTCACCCTGTCTTCCTTGAAATCAGTGATCAAGGGGTTTCCTTTCATTCTGCATCGGATCTCTGGGGAAAGGATACCTATGAGGCTGAAGAGGCCATTCTCAAGAAGGTTAAAACAGAAGGGGCCAGTGCCCTTGTGATCGGCCCGGCAGGAGAAAATCGGGTCCGATTTGCTGTCATCGAATCCGAACACTGGCGCTCTCTGGGACGGGCCGGAATCGGTGCCGTAATGGGTTCAAAGAAATTGAAGGGGATCGCCTTTCATGGAAAAACCCGAAGGGAGGTCGCCCATCCGGATCAATTGAAGGATTTGGCAAAGGAGTTCAGGCAAAGGGTGGGAGAGCACCCAGTGGTTCAAACCTACAAGAAATACGGAACTCCGATGCTGGTCTCCATCATGAATACCATCGGGGCTTTCCCTACTCAGTACTGGTCCAAAGGAACCCTGGAGGGCTGGGAAAGAATCAGTGCAGAAAGTCTGTTGGAGCAATGTGATGTAACCCCCCTGGCCTGTCCCCACTGCTTTATGGCCTGTGGAAAGATTTCGGAAATTAGGAAGGGAAGACATCAAGGACTCAGGATCATGGGTCCTGAATATGAAACAATCTATGCCTTTGGTGGACTCTGTATGGTAAAATCGATCGAGGAGATCATCTATCTGAACGACCTTTGTGATCGTCTGGGAATGGATACCATCACTGCGGGGAATCTGGTCGCCTTTGCTATTGAGGCTTCAAAAAGGAAGAAGATTAAAGAACGAATCGACTACGGGGAGGTGGATAAGATAGCAGAACTCCTAACCAAGATTGCCTTTCGAAAAGGAATCGGTCGAATCCTTGCACAGGGGGTTCGAAATGCAGCTGCCATCTGGGGAATGGAAGAGGAGGCGGTCCATGTGAAAGGACTCGAGCCTGCGGGTTTTGATCCCCGGGTGCTCAAAGGGATGGGACTTGCCTACGCGACCTCCGATCGAGGTGCCTGCCATTTGAGGGCGACTTTTTATAAATCAGAGCTTTCGGGCCAGATCGATCCTGCTGAAATTAAAGGAAAAGCCCGACTCTTTGTGGAGTATGAAGATAAGATGACCCTCTTTGATCTCCTTATCCTCTGCCGATTTTACCGGGACCTCATCACCTGGCAGGATCTCCAGAGAATTATCCGTTATAGTTGTGGCCTTACTTTAAAAAAGAGAGACTTAAAGGAGATGGCTTCAGGGGTGATTAACATTGCCAGGGCTTTTAATCTTCGTGAGGGACTCACAAAAAAGGAAGATCGGCTTCCCCGTCGCTTCTTTAGAGAAGTGCTCCAGGGGGCCGAGAAGGTTCTACGTCCAGAAGATTTGGACTTCATGCTCGAGGAATATTATCGATTGAGGGGATGGACTTAAAAAAGAAGTTTTAACCCGAAAATCCTAATGGTAAAATTGAATCAAATGACGAGGAGGAGATGGTTTTAAGGAGTCTGAGGGCAAAGATCATTGTCATCGTGATTGTTGCTGTGGCGGTCATCGAGGGGTTCTTTCTTTATCTCAATATCCGTTCCCTTTCGGAACAGATATTGGCAAAGACCGAAGAAGAGGCTTTCAATCTCAGCGAAACTATCCGCCTAAGCATCCGGAATGCGATGATTAAGGATCGAAGAGACGAATATCAGCGAATCATCGACGATGTGGCCCAAAGAAAAGGAATTGTCGAGGTGAGAATCTTCAATAAACAGGGGATGATCACAGTCTCTTCTGATCGCTCAAAGGTAGGAACCGTGGTGGATAAGAAGGCAGAAGCCTGTTATGGGTGCCACCGGGAGGATGAAGCCAAGGTCCTTCTTCCCACGGATAGCAAAACCCGAATCTATCACACCGAAACCCAGAGCCTTATGGGGTTGGTCAACCCTATCTATAACGAACCTTCCTGCTTCCCCTGTCACCCTCAAACGGTCAATGTCCTTGGAGTGCTCGATACGACGATCAGTCTCGAGGGGTTTGAAAAGGAGAAAGCACAGATCTATAATCGGATGATCATCTCCGGGGTCATCAGTGTGATCATTTTAACCCTCTGTTTGAGCCTTCTTCTTACCCGATTCATCAATCAGCCCATCCATAAACTCTTAAATGCCACCAAACAAGCGGCTCAGGGGAATCTGGATCAAACCGTGGCCATCCGAACTCAGGATGAATTAGGAGAGCTTGCGAATTCCTTTAACCATATGATTTCGGAATTAAAACGTTCTCGAGATGCTATTGAGGAGTGGACCCTAACCTTGGAGCAACGGGTGGAGGAGCGCACTCGTGAACTTCAGCAGGTACAGGATCAACTCATTCGTGCCGGGAAGATGGCCGCCCTGGGGGAACTGGCTGCTGGAGTGGCTCATGAAATCAACAATCCACTCACCGGGGTTCTCACATTCAGTTCGCTTATGTTAAAAAAGGTAGATGAACATCACCCCTGGAAAAGGGACCTTGAGAATATTGTCCAGCAAACAACCCGATGTCGAAACATCGTTCGTGGTCTCTTAGATTTCGCTCGACAACGAAAACCGGATAAGAGGGAATGGGATATCCATGCTCTGATTGAGCGGACCTTGACCCTTGTGGAAAATCAGGCCCGGTTTCAAAATATTAAAATCGTCAGGGAATTTAAACCAGACATACCAAAACTTTATGTGGATGGAGATCAGATTCAGCAGGTCTTCATGAATATTCTCATCAATGCGGCCGATGCGATGAGCGACAATGGGGGAACCCTCACCATTCAGACGAAGACCTACGACCAAACCGTTGAAATCTCCTTCACGGACACCGGTTGCGGAATCAGCAAAGAACATCTTTCCAAGCTCTTTACTCCATTCTTTACCACTAAAGAGACGGGCAAGGGGACAGGATTGGGGTTAGCCATCAGTTACGGCATCATTCAAAGCCACGGGGGAGAGATTGAGGTGGAGAGCGAGGTCGGGAAGGGATCCACCTTTCGAATCAAACTTCCTATGGAGAAATCAGAGGAGAGAACCCCCTCTGAATCGAGGATTACCTCACCCTCTTCATAAATTCGGTAAATGTCTTTTTGATATCCTCTTCTTTTTCGAAACCAATTGCCCCTAAAAGGTAGACCCCTTTTTGGAGAACCAGGATTCTACCTTGATAAGGGTCTATCCCGATGACTTCCTCTTTCCCAAAACGAACAGAAGAGGACGATAGGATCTTTCCTCTTTTTGATAGAACACGTTGAATGGATTTCAAAG
>CALIBK010000009.1 GCA_938045955.1 uncultured bacterium
TTGAATCAAATATACTGGATTCCTGCTTCCGCAGGAATGACTACTGCCACCCAATGAATGAAAATGTCATTCCCGTGAAAACGGGAATCCAGAAGGGGTTTATCTTTAAATAATACTAAGAATCGCTCAATTTGGGTTAAAAATACAAAAAATGGAAAAGAGAAGGGAAGAAGATTCCTTAATAAAAGCGGTTGCCTTAAAATATAGACCCTACCAGGATAAAGCTCCCAAGGTCACTGCAAAAGGATCCGGAGAGATTGCCAGGAAGATTATTTCGCTGGCAAAAGAGCATGGGATACCGATAAAAGAAGATCCGGTGCTGGTTGAATTTCTCTCCAAATTAGACCTCGGTCAAGAGATTCCCCCGAATCTTTATGTCGTTGTTGCCGAGATATTGGCTTTTATTTACTCAAAGAATCTTCAATGGCGACATAAAAAGGAAGAAATTAAACCTTAGGCAAAAATTTCCCCATCATTGAGCTTTCTTTTCATATCATTTTCGGGGGAAAAGAGGGTAAAAGAAATTTAATAACATTAAAGATTATCAACGGTTAGAATTCTTTTGGTTTTAAATTAATAAATGGCACAACGTTTGCTCTATTATTTTACAGTTTCAAAGGGTAGGCAATGAATATACAGATCACAGCCATTATGGGGGCATTGAGACAAGAGAAACGATTTAATATCATATCAAATAACCTTAGCAATGCTCAAACTATAGGATTTAAACGGGAGCTTCCTATTTTTAGAAAAACTCTCGATCAGGTTTTACAAAAGGAAGCTCAAAACTTTCAGGATTCTATTCATATTACATTTCAGCAAGGGGAGCTTCATGAGACCAGAAATCCCTTCGATTTTGCAATCGATGGTGAGGGTTTTTTTAAAGTAATAACCCCTTCAGGAATAAGATATACAAGGGCAGGAAAATTTAAATTGAATCAAGAAAGACTTCTGGTCACCTCCGAAGGATTTCCCCTGCTGGGAAAAAGAGGGCCTCTAAGGATAGAAGGACAGAATATTACAGTTGAACCAAATGGGACAGTGAAGGCCGATGGGAACCCGATAGACCAAATTGATCTGGTAACTTTTAAAGATTTAAAAAGTCTCAAAAAGATGGGCCATCATCTCTTTCTTGTTGAGGGCGGAAAAGAAATAGGCGTTACAACCCCTCGAATTCTACAGGGTTTTTTGGAATCCTCCAATATAAATGTCATAGAAGAAATGGTTCAATTAATGGATACTTTTCGGAATTATGAATCTTGTATAAAAGTTATTCAAAGCCAAGATGAAATGGATTCAAATGCGGTTAACAGTCTTGGGAGAATTCGATAAACCCATAGGGAGGTAGTAAAGTTATGTTAAGAGGACTATGGACCGCTGCCACGGGAATGTCATGTCAGCAAGTAAATATCGATGTAATCGCCCATAATCTTGCCAATGTAAACACCACAGGATTTAAGAAAAGCCGTGCTTATTTTCAAGATTTAATGTATCAAACGATACAGATGGCTGGAGCTTCTACATCCTCTGGAGGGCAGTTTCCAACCGGTATTGAGATAGGAATGGGAGCAAAGGTCTCTTCAGTGGAGAAACTATTCCTTCAAGGTGATTATATGCAGACCAAGAAAGAATTGGATATGGCCATCGAAGGGAAAGGTTTCTTTAAACTCATCAGTAATGGAAGAGAAGTATTTACCCGTAGTGGGTCTTTTAAACTGGACAAGGATGGTTATATCTGTGATAGTTATGGAAATCGACTCCAGCCCGAATTTGCCATTCCCTCACGAACCGCAAAGATTACCATTGATTCGGGGGGAAGGCTGGTTGCTTCAGATTCGGAAGGGAAAGAACTCGGGAGCGTCCAGATCCAGCTGTTCAATTTCCCCAATCCCTCGGGGCTTAAAAGTATAGGCCAAAACCTTTTAATCCAAACCGACGCCAGTGGTGATCCTATCCAGGGGAATCCGGGGACAGATGAGTTTGGGACCATCTCTCAGGGATTTCTGGAGATGTCCAATGTGGATGTGGTAGAGGAGATGATCAATATGATTATGGCTCAAAGGGCTTACGAGATAGGGACCAAAGTGATTCAAACAGGGGATGATATGCTTCAGATGGCAAACAATCTGAAGCGATAAGGAAGGGATAGATGATCAAAAGAAAAAAAACCATATGGGCTATTCTGATTTTTTTAATTGGATTCCTATTTGTTTCTTATGAGGCTTCTTTTAGTGAACCGGACAAAGCATCATTCTCCTTAGAGGGGGAAGTTCGAAGAATTCTTGAAGAATATTTCAGGGAGAAAATCATTCGCGATCCACGAAGTCAGGTTGAATTAAGGGAGATGAAAGTTTTAGATTCGGTTTCCTTCCCCTCTCCGCCAAACTCTTCCCGGGTTATTCTTTCCCCTCACGCTTATAAAGGAGGAAATATCTTCGCAACCGTTTTGTTTGATCTTGAAAACGATGAGGTCAAGAAGGTAAGGGTGAGTACAAAAGCAGACCTTCTGAGAGAAGTTTTAGTAACAACCCGTTACCTATCTAAACACCACCAAATAAAGGAGGAAGATGTAGAACTAGTTTTAAAAAAAGTCTCTCCTTTCCATTTGAAAGTGATCGCTGATCCAAAGTTGGTGATTGGAAAAAGGACGACCCTTTCAATTAATCCAGGAGAAATGCTCCTTGAAGGAATGGTCGAGGTCATCCCACTCATTCGGAAAGGGGATCAGGTTATCCTATTGATTGAAAATCCTAAATTTAAAATTACCGCCATAGGGGAAGCCAAAGAGGAAGGAAGAATAGGGGACCGAATCAAGGTGGTTAACCTTACAACCAAAAGAGAAGTGTATGGGAAGGTTGTCGATGCGAAGACGGTGATCATTGAATTTTAACTTAGGGGGAAACAGAGTTAGATGAAAAAGTTGAAAAATACTTTATTCCTTTGGGTCATTCTTTTTCTGATAAATGGATGTGGTACACCTCACGGTCAACGCCCTATTTCATCTTATGATATTGGGAAGGAGGCCTTCTCTTCGATTCGGTCCAAAGAATTGATAAAAGAGGAAGGTTCTATCTGGTCAGATTCAAGCCAGGTTTTGCTTTATTCAGATGTGAAGGCAAGAAATGTTGGAGACATTGTCACGATTAATATTGTGGAAAGTTCCAAAGCATCGAAGAACGCGGAGACTAAGACCGGTAGAAATTCTGGTTCAGAGGCAAATTGGAGCGGACTGTTTGAACTTATTACTAATGGATGGAAGATCCATAACACCCCTATCGGGACAGATCAAAAAATTAATATCAAGAATAGTTTTGATGGAAAGGGAGAAACCTCGAGAGTCTCTTACATGAGTGCCTATCTGACAGCTCGGGTCATTGATGTGCTTCCCAATGGAAATCTACTCATTCGAGGGACAAAACAGGTCAGACTCAATAACGAAGACCAATTCATCTTTGTTCAAGGAATTGTTCGTCCAGAGGATATTTCTTCGAATAATACCGTTCTTTCGACTTATATTGCTGATGCTGTGATTGAACTCTATGGGTCAGGAATTATTAGTGATAAACAGCGCCCTGGCTGGTTAATGAGGATCGCCGACTGGCTGTGGCCATTTTAAAGGTTTTATGAGGATATTAAATATGGTTAGAACTTTAAAGATAGGATGTATAGTTTTTATTCTTTTATTTGTCACATCCCTATCGGAAGCGGTTCGATTAAAAGAGATTGCTGCTTTTAAAGGAGTAAGAAACAACCTATTAATTGGTTATGGATTGGTGGTGGGATTGAATGGCACTGGAGATAGTTCAAATGCAGATTTCACCATCCGTTCAATCATCAATATGCTCGAAAGAATGGGAATCCATATCGATCGAGAACGGAATGCTCAAATTAAACCCAAAAATGTTGCGGCAGTTACCGTAACTGCGACCCTCCCCCCCTTTGCTAAGACGGGAAGTCGAATTGATGTTCTTCTGTCTTCCATTGGAGACGCAAAAAGTCTACAGGGTGGAACGCTTTTGCTTACCCCCTTATTCGGTGTAGATCGTCAAGTCTATGCTCTGGCACAGGGGCCTGTGCTCGTAGGGGGATTTGTTGCAACAGGAGCGAGTGGAACAGGAAGTCAAAAAAACCACCCCACTGTTGGGACAATCCCAAAAGGTGCTATTGTGGAAAAAGAGGTTCCCGTTCTATTGAACGAAAAAAAGGAGCTCTTCCTTCATCTTCACAATCCTGATTTTACCACGGCAGAGAAAATCAAAGAGCAGATCAATCATGCCGCGGGAGAAAACGTTGCAAAGTGTATAGATCCCGGACTATTGGCCATTAAAGTGCCTGAATCCTATCTTTCCCGTGTTGCCGAATGGATGGCTTTTATCGAGAAGTTAGAGGTTACTCCAGATGGAGTTTCAAAAGTGGTTATCAATGAAAGGACCGGAACAGTGGTGATGGGAGAGCATGTTCGGATTTCAACCGTAGCTATTGCCCACGGGGGATTGAGTATCCAGATCAAAGAAGGGTTCTCTGTTTCACAACCCCCACCCTTTTCTCCCGGGCCAGGAAAAGGATCGACCGCAATCGTTCCCCCTGGAGAGGGAGCGGTCATATCCCCTGGGGGAAGTACCGTAATCACCCCTGAGACCAATATTACGGCTAAAGAGGAGGGAGGATCATTAATTCTTGTTCAAGGAGGGGTTTCGCTTGGAGAATTAATCAAAGCCCTTAATGCTATCGGTGTGACCCCCAGGGATCTGATCTCTATTTTACAAGCAATCAGGGCAGCAGGGGCCTTACAGGCAGAGTTAGAAATTATTTAGAGAACAAATAGTTAAAGAAAAAAACGTTTTTTTCCGATAAATTATATGACTGAGCCAATTTCAACGACAGGATTGAAATCTTTTTTTGGACCAAGGGAGATGGAGGAAAGGAAATTAGAGAAAGTCTGTCTTGAGTTTGAAGCGATTTTTATTAACCAAATATTAAAAGCAATGAGAAAGACCATTCCACAATCGGGTTTTTTCAAAAAAGAATCCGGGAGAGAACTTTTTGAATCTCTTTTCGATAGTGAGATCAGCAGGATCGTCTCACAAAAAGGTGGCTTTGGATTGGGTAAAATCCTTTATAAAAAGATGATTGAGCAGATTGATCATCGTCATACAATTAAACGATAGAAGGACAAGAGATTTTTAAAAGATGATGAAAGATTCTATTAAATTGGAATTAAGTGTTTTATATGAGTTGTTTGAAGAGGAGATTGACCAGTACAATAGGTTGATTCAACACCTAAAGGAAGAATCGAAATATCTGAAGGAGGGTCTTACAGAGCCTCTCATGAGGGTTATCCAATCAATTGAAGAGCATGTCCATTGTATCGAAGATATAGAGAACAAGATTAGCAATAAGGTTTCCGAAATTCTTTATGCCCTCCGAGGAGTAGGGATGGAGGGTAAGAAAGACTTATCAATTCTTTTCCCATTCTTATCTCGAGAAGACCTAGTTAGGATAGAGCAGTATCAAAAGGAACTGGTCCAAATAAGAGAGAGGGTCAGAAGAATAAACGAAAGGAATAAATGGTTTGCAGAGGAATATCTTGCACTTTTATCTGAAATGATCGCATTAATCATTAATCCCCCACCGGAAACTCTCTATTACGGTCAGAAGGGAATAAAGAGAATGGAGTCATCCTCTCTGGCCTTCCATCGAGAGGTTTAAAATGTATGGGATACGAAGTGTTTTAGATATTGCTAAGGGTGCCCTTCTTGCTCAGGAGAAAGCCATGGCTGTAACAAGCCATAATCTTGCGAATGTGAACACCCCTGGGTACAGTCGTCAGAAAGCTATCCTGGAATCGTATTCTCCTGCCTCTTCAGCAAGGATCAAAATCGGGATGGGAGTCCTGATTAGCTCAGTGATTCAATATGTGGATCAATTTACCGTCCGTAATATTTATCAGAAGACATCCACTCTTAAAGAATTTGAGACAAAGGCCTCTGTTCTTTCTCAGATGGAGACCATATTTAACGAAACGAGAGAGACTGGGTTGACACAAGCCATAAATGAATTCTGGGTTGCATGGCAGGATCTCTCTAATAACCCTGGGGGGATTGCCGAACGAACAGCCCTTTTAACGAAGGGAGAGATTCTTTCGTCTCGCTTCAACTCTATGAGTCATGATTTAACCCAACTCCGGAGGGAGATGAATACTAGTATAGGGATTGCGATCATCGAATTGAATCGTCTTATTAAAGGAATTGCAGAGATTAATGAAAAGATTGTAACGGTCGAATCCAGTGGTACTTCGGCCAATGATCTCAGGGATTTGAGAAGAAATTACCTGGAGAAGCTTTCTGAACTGGTAGGAAATGTTTACCTTGAGGATGAAAATGGATCTTTAAAGGTAATGACTTCCACAGGAGTCATGCTAGTAAATGGAAGCCATTATTGGGAACTGAGTCAGAAAGAGGACCATATCTACTGGAATCAGATTGAAAGTGACATGAGCTACAGGCTTAAGGGTGGAAAGATTGGAGCGCTCCTGGACCTTAGAGATGAGATTATTCCCCAGGTACTTGCAAATCTTGATGAATTGGCTGGGTCTTTGATTCATGAAGTCAATCTTCTTCACAGGGAGGGATTTACCCTTTCGGGGGAGACAGGAAAGGACTTCTTTGAGGGTTACGATAGGGATGACTACAGAGGTGCGGCGGCTTTTATCAAATTGAGTTCAGATGTAAAGAATACTCCCGGTAATATTGCTGCAGCTGGCCGTTCCTCAGCCGCTCCAGGAGATAATGAAAATGCTCTGAAAATATTGGCCCTTCAAAACAGTAATATTCCAATTAAAAAATGGAGTTACGAAAATCGTGGGCAGATTCAATCCTATCAGGAGCTGGAGGCGACTCTGGATGAGTATTACAGGATGTTGGTTGGTGAGATAGGGATTCTTACCGAGGAACATAATGAAAATAAAGATTTTTCACAAACTCTTTTAAATAACCTTTATGAGTTGAGAGATTCTGTTTCCGGGGTGAATCTTGACGAGGAGATGATCGAATTGATGAAAATTCAACGGGCCCACGAAGCCGCATCCAAACTGGTTTCCATTGCTGATGAAATGTTAAGGACTTTATTAGAAATAAGATAGGGGAAAAGGATGAGGGTTGCCACTCGTTCATTTTATATAGGAATTCAAGAGCGTATCCTTAAACTCTCCGAAGATCTAAAGAGACTAAATGAGAAGATTTCTTCGGGTAAAAATCTTTCCCGTCCTTCAGATGACCCTCTCTCTCTAATCGGATCTCTTGGTCTTAGGGTCAGTCTTTCTCAAATACAGCAGTACCAAAGAAATCTTGATAGGGGAGAGTCCTGGCTTAATCTGAGTGAATCTGTACTTTCTGAAATCCTCCAAATTGTAGAAAGAGCCCAGGAGCTTGCGATTCAGATGGCAAGTGATACCCAAACCAGCCAAACACGCAACTACACAGCCATAGAGGTGGGGCATCTTCTTGATCAGGCGATATCCCTGGGTAACACAAGACTTGGAAGTATCTATATTTTTTCAGGATATAAAACCGATACCCCTCCTTTCGAAAAGATAAATAATGGAGAAATAGAAACAGCCCGATATAATGGAGACAATCATGATTTCAGAATCGTGATTGGAAAGGATGAAACATTAACTGTTGGGAAAAATGGAAAGAAGGTGCTTTTAGATTCTCATATTTTTGATTCCCTCGGAAATCTCAAGAAAGCCCTCGAAATGAACAATCGGAGTGAAATCGCAGAAGCGATTGAGCAGCTAAAAGAAGTTCAGGACTACCTCAATAACGAGATCTCTGACATCGGAGGGAGAGCGAACCGGTTGGAGGGAAGAAAGGAGGTTTTGGGGCAGCTTGAATTTGATATTCAAGAACGTCTTTCTACTTTTGAGGATGCGGATTATACGAAAGTGATCATTGATTTAAGGCAGAAGGAGATTATTTACCAGGCCGTTCTTCTTTCTTCAAACAGGATTGCAGCTTTAACAATTCTTGACTACATGCGTTAAAGAATTAAAAATGTTCAAAATGGGTTTTGCTAGGGAAGATCCCCATGCTAATTCTCTCAAGAAAAGAAGGGGAGTCTATCGTTATTGGAAAGACAATCAAGGTCCACATTATCGAGATCAGAGGTCGGCAAGTCCGTCTTGGCATCGAGGCTCCCGGGGAGACCCCTGTTTATCGAGAGGAGGTCTATCAAAAAATTGTCGAGGAAAATCGTTTGGCTACAAGGATTAAGACGGAACAACTTCGTTCTTTAATACTTAATCCAATTAATGACGGAAAGGAGTAATCAAGCTTTGCAAATTCTAACCAGCCGTTTTGGATTGATTGAAGTTCCGGAAGAAGAAATCATTTATATGCCTCATGGAATGATCGGATTTATTGAAGAGAAAAAGTTTGTCCTCCGCAGGCATGCAGAAAACTCACCCTTTTTATGGTTTCAATCCTTACGGACGGAAACGCTTGCTTTTGTCCTGATCGATCCCTTTCTTTTTGAACCTACATACCAGATTCAGATAACCGATGAGGATAGGAGAGATTTAGAATGGAATGGTGCTGAGGAAGGGATTCAGGCCCTGGTTGTTGTAAATTTTTCGAATAAGGACCAAGTGTTTAAAGTTACAGCAAATCTTTTAGCACCAATTCTCATAAATACTAAAAAACGATTAGCTAAACAGGTAATTCTATATGAAAGTCAATATTCTTATAGGTATCCCCTCCCATTAAAAACCCAAACAGACTCTTCGGATATGAAGTAACGCATGCTTACGGTCTTTTAAAATTGCTAACTTAATGATAATCAATAAGAAATCAGAGAGTAAAAATTTCCTTAACCTTTATAAGATGTGGTCGAGGAAGGACTCGTTTAACATTTTTTCTGCAAGGGTTTGAGGATCTACTGAATACTTTCCCTCCTGTATGGCTTTTTTAAGGGCGGCAATTTTTTCTGTTCTTATGTCTGGTGTTTCTTGAAGTATTTGGTAGATTCTTTGCATCTCTTTTGATCTGGAAGAGAGTACCACATCATCATTTGAAGAAGCAATCCTTTTTTTATGTGAGTGGGTAATTTCCCTGTTTTCATCAGGGTTTTTCACACCACCTGCATGGTTAATTATTTGATTTTTGATATTTGTATCGTAGATCTTCATTTTTTCTCCTTTTTAAGCAATTTGTTGATGAATGATTGTCTTGGCTATGTCCAGGAGTCTTTCCTGGAGTCTTTTATTTTCTGAGGGTGAAAGGGTTATTTTTCCACCCTCTTTTTCTTTCGTAGGAACATTAAAGATTAATTCTTTTCCATCTTTTGATGAGATTTCCAGCGGATAACCATATTCCTCACTTAAGCGATTCAAAATTTCTTTAGTCGTTTCCGTTTGTTCTCCTCCATTGGTCAATTGGAAAATAATTTCCTTAGCAATTTTTTCGACCATCCACATCTTTCTGCTTTCTGACGAAAGAGTTACCTGGTCTTTTGATGGAGTATTTTTCTCTACCTTTTCCTTTGGGTGAATCCGGGGCTTAGAAGATAATTGTTTACTATAAGCCCTTAGAATTTGCTGGACGTGGATGTCTGTAATAATCATAATTTTTCATTACTCTTATCGTCATTTTTCCGAAAAACTTTAATTCCAGATAGGCAAAAAAAATCTATTATAGACTTTATTTTTTGAAATATTTGCCGATAGATTTAAATAGAAAGGAAATAATCAGCTGAAATTATTAAAGAATATTTTTGCAAGATTTGGCATTTAGTTTGCTAATTGAGATATGAATTTAAAAGAGGAATTTATTATGAATAAACTACAAT
>CALIBK010000010.1 GCA_938045955.1 uncultured bacterium
GCCGGAGGGGGTGGAGATGGTGATGCCTGGGGACAATGTGCAGTTGATGGTGGAGTTGATAACGCCGATAGCGATGGAGAAGGAGTTGCGGTTTGCGATTCGGGAGGGGGGTCGGACTGTCGGAGCAGGCGTCATCAGCGATATCCTGGAGTAGGATCGAAGTGATCCTTCTGTTTCGGAGTGAAGAATGAGGACTCTTATCACTTTGGTTTGCTCGGAGTGTAAACATCGAAATTACTCGACGACAAAAAATAAGCGGAATACTCCGGATAAGTTGGAGTTAAAGAAATATTGCCGATTCTGTCGAAAGCATACGGTTCATAAAGAGACAAAATAATAGAGAGGCAGGGATTGGGAAGAAAGGCCAGTAGCTCTAACGGTTAGAGCACCGGACTCCAAATCCGGGTGATGGGGGTTCGAATCCCTCCTGGCCTGCCAATTCTTATTTTTTATAGTAGCAGGTTGAAGGGGTTGCGAGGAAGGTAAGGATAAAAGAGGATGGTCTTTTCTATAAAAGAAAAGTATGAGGTGATAAAACAGTTTCTCAGGGAGGTAAAAGTAGAGTTAAAGAAGGTTACCTGGCCCTCCAGAAAAGACACCTTGGCCGCTACCGTTGTGGTCCTAATCACGGTCATTATTATTGCCTTTTTTTTGGGGATTGTGGATTCAGGGTTATCCACTCTTGTGAAAGAGTTGCTCAAGAAGGCAGCCAGTTGAAAATATTATATTTTAACGGACGGAAATTTTATGGCGATGAAATGGTATGTCGTTCATACCTATTCGGGTTTTGAGGATCGGGCAAAGCAGAACTTAGAAGAACGAATTAAAAACCTTGGAAAGGAGAAGTATTTTGCGTCTATCATTGTCCCTACGGAAACGGTAGTCGAGCTTGTAAAAGGAAAGAAGAAGGTTTCTCATAGAAAGATCTTTCCTGGATATATTCTGGTTCAGATGGAATTGAATGAAGAAACATGGCACATTGTTCGACAAACACCCAAGATTACCGGATTTGCAGGGGATGGGACAAAACCGATTCCTCTTTCCGATAAGGAAGTAGAGGAAATCCTTGCTCAAATGAAGGAAGGGGTCGCGAGGGCTAAGCCAAAGGTTTCCTTTAACGTTGGGGATAGTGTGAGGGTGATTGATGGTCCTTTTGTGAACTTCATTGGGACGATTGAAGAGGTAAAACCCGAGAAAAGAAAATTGAAGGTATTGGTTTCGATCTTCGGTCGGGCTACACCCGTTGAATTAGACTTTATCCAGGTCGAAAAGAATTAGTTCCTATACTCGGAGGTATGGGAGATGGCAAAAAAAGTGGTCGCCATGGTTAAACTTCAAATTCCTGCTGGACAGGCAAATCCCTCCCCCCCGGTGGGACCAGCCTTAGGACCCCATGGAGTCAACATTATGGAGTTCTGTAAGGCCTTTAATGCACGGACCCAGGGTCAGGAGGGGATGATCATTCCAGTGGTGATTACGATCTTTTCGGATAGGTCTTTTACTTTTATCACGAAGACCCCTCCTGCCTCCGTTCTTCTGAAAAAAGCTGCAAAGATTGTGAAGGGCTCCGGGGAACCCGGTCGATCAAAGGTGGGAAAGGTGACAAAGGAACAGATCCGTGAGATTGCCCAAATTAAAATGAAAGACCTCAATACGATGGATCTGGAAGCAGCGATCCGAACGATTGAGGGAACTGCCCGAAGTATGGGGATAGAGATTGTTTGAGAGAGGATCATGGGGAAAAGAGGGAAAAAGTATTTAGAGGCCAGAAGCAAAGTGGATCGGAATAAACGTTACGATCTGGAAGAAGGAGTAAAGCTCCTGCTGGAAACTTCCTATGCAAAATTTGATGAGTCAGTCGATATGGCTGTCCGATTAGGGGTCGATCCTAAGAAACCAGATCAAATGGTAAGAGGTACAGCAGTCCTCCCTCATGGCACGGGGAAATCCGTAAGAGTGCTGGTTTTTGCAAAAGGACAGAAAGAGAAGGAAGCCTTAGAGGCCGGTGCAGATTATGTTGGGGGGGAAGACCTCATCGAAAAGATCTCCAAAGGATGGCTTGAGTTTGATAAAACCATTGCAACACCGGATATGATGGGAGCGGTGAGTAAATTAGGGAAAATCCTTGGCCCAAGGGGATTAATGCCCAACCCTAAAGTTGGAACGGTTACCTTTGATGTCGCCAAAGCCGTTAAAGAGATTAAAGCCGGGAAGGTTGAGTTTAAGGTAGAGAAGGCCGGGATCGTTCATGTTCCGGTAGGGAAAGTCTCTTTTGGAGTAGCAAAATTACTGGAGAATATCCGAACTCTATTAGATGTGATTATAAGGGCTAAGCCTCCAACCAGTAAAGGGGTCTACTTAAAGAGTATCGCCCTTTCCACAACCATGGGTCCCGGGATTAAAATCGATCCTCTGAAGATAAGAAGCCTGATAAAAGCTTAATCAGAAAGAATTCTGGATAGGAGGGAGAATTCATTGAATCGAAGCGAAAAGCATCAAATTGTTTCAGAGTTTTCGAAAAAATTAGAAGGATTTCAGGCGGCTATATTGACCAATTTCCGAGGATTGAATGTGGAACAGATCAATACATTAAGAAGACGATTGAGGGAGGAGAAGATTTCTTATCATGTGGTTAAAAATACATTAATGAAGTTGGCTTCAAGGGGTACTCCCTTAGAAAAATTAGCCGACTATTTTGAAGGACCGACCGCTATTGCGATTTCTCATGGAGACCCTGTTCCTTTAGCAAAGATCTTATCCGAATTTATCAAAAATCAACCCAATTTAGAGATTAAGGCAGGTATCATTCAGGGAAGAGTGGCCACCCCAGAAGAGATTAAATCTTTGGCCATCCTTCCCCCGAGGGAGGTCATCTTTGGTCAACTCTTAGGGACAATCCAGGCAACGGGGCAGCATTTAGGGGGAATGCTTCTCAGTGCCCTTCAGCAGATTCTTGGAGTTCTCCAAGCTCGTGTGGATCAATTAAGCGAAGAATCAGGTTCTGGATCATAGATTGAAAAGAGAAAGAAGGGAGTGAAAGAAAACATTTTACCCTTCCTAATTCTATCATAGGAGGTTTTTTCGAATGGCTGATATTCAGAAAATTGCCGAAGAGATCAGTAATCTGACCTTACTGGAAGCAAGGGATTTAGTGAAGATCCTGGAGGAGAGGTTGGGGATCAAAGCGGCAGCTCCAGTTGCCGTTGCTCCCGTCGCTGTAGCTGGAGCGCCTTCGGGGGCTGAAGCAGCCCCTTCCGAAGAGAAGACGGAGTTCGATGTCATTCTCACAGGATATGGGGATAAGAAAATTCAAGTCATTAAGGTCGTTAGAGAATTGACCGGGTTGGGTTTAAAAGAAGCTAAAGATCTTGTAGAAGGTGTTCCCAAGCCTGTGAAAGAAGGCGTTTCCAAAGAGGAAGCGGCTTCTATGAAGAAGAAGCTTGAAGAGGCTGGGGGCACAGTCGAGATTAAGTAGTTTTTTTCACTGAATTGAGGAAACGTTATTGTCTTCTCCTAAAGGACTGAGTGACTTTAAAACCAGGTGTCCTCGAAGGAGGAGACTTTTTATTTCATGAGGGAGTTTATATGGCTAATATCATTCCCATTTATAAACGGTATCGAAAAAACTTTTCGAAAATCAAAGAGGTCTTAGAAATCTCCGATTTGATTGAAGTCCAAAAGAAATCCTATGAGAAATTTCTCCAAGCCAACGTGGATCCAGAAAAAAGGGAGCCTGTAGGACTTCAAGGTGTTTTTAAAACTGTCTTTCCTATTAAAGATTTTTACGAGACCTCTTCCCTTGAATTTGTGAGTTATCGTTTGACAGAGCCTAAATACGATGTTGGGGAATGCCTTCTGAAAGGAATGACTTATGCCGCCCCGATTAAGGTCACCGTTCGGTTAGTCGTTTGGGATGTGGATGAGGAAACGAAGACCAAGAATATTAAAGCGGTGAAGGAGCAGGAAGTCTATTTCGGGGAAATCCCTTTGATGACCGAGAACGGAACCTTTATCATTAATGGTACAGAGCGTGTCATTGTCAGTCAACTCCACCGCTCCCCAGGAGTCTTCTTTGATCAGGATCAGGTCAAACCTCATGCGGGTGGGAAAATCCTTTATTATGCTCGAATTATCCCCAATCGAGGTTCCTGGATCGATTTTGAGTTTGATCAGAAAGATCTTCTCTACGTCAGGATTGACCGACGTCGAAAGATCCCTGTGACGGTGTTATTGAGGGCCCTTAAGTACACCGGGCGGGAACTGTTAGATTATTTCTATCGAAAAGAAAGGATCCATTTTCGGAAAGGACGGTTTGTAAAGGAGATTTCTAAAGAGGTTCTGATCGGACAAAAGGCCCCTACAGATATCATCGATCCAGAGACCCAGAGGGTGATTCTGAAAAAACATCGAAGAATTACTGAGGAGGCCTTCAAGAAATTAGAGATGAGTAAAATGACAGCCATCCCCATCGAAGCGGAGGATTTGATCGGGAAATACTTGGCCAGGGATGTGGTGGATCCTCAAACCGGGGAGATCATCGCAGAGTATAATGAAGAGATCACGGAGACGTTTCTTGAAGAAATAAAGAAGAGACAGATTGAGACCTTTGAAATCCTTTTCATCGATAATATCAACGTCAGTTCTACCCTCAGGGATACATTGGTGATGGATAAGATTGAACTCACCCGGGAGGAAAGAGAGAAGTTACCCTTTGTTGAACCCGGAAAATCCGTTCGAGAAAAAGAGGCGGAAAGAGCATTGATTGATATTTACAAAAGGCTCCGTCCAGGAGACCCCCCCACTCCTGAAACGGCAATGAATCTTTTCTATAATCTCTTCTTCAACCCCGAACGCTATGACCTCTCTAAAGTGGGAAGGATGAAGTTGAATCACAAATTGGGATTGAAGGCAAGACCTCTAAAGATCTTAGTATTTACAGAGAAGTGGAAAAAAGAGGCCTTAGAGGCTGGAGCGACCTACGCGGGAGGAAAGGAGTTGATCGATCGGATTCTGGACGGATGGCTGGATTTTGATGAAGCGATTGCCACCCCCGAAATGGAAGATGAGATCCAGCGGGTATCAAAGATTCTTCATCCCATTGGGATGATGCCTTCTATTAAGGATGGAACGATTACAGAGGATGTTCGGGGAAAGATCAAAGAGATCTTAGAAGATGAAAAAACGACCCTTCGAAGAAGGGATATCCTTGAGGTTGTAAAATACCTGATCCAGCTCAAAGATGGCCAGGGAACGGTCGACGATATCGACCATCTTGGGAATCGTCGAGTTCGAACGGTTGGGGAGTTGCTCGAAAATCAATATCATATCGGATTGGTTCGGATTGAGAGGGCTATTAAGGAACGAATGAGTTTACAGGATATCGAGACGCTCATGCCCCATGATTTGATCAATTCCAAACCTCTTTCTGCAGTGATCAAAGAATTTTTTGGTTCCAGTCAGCTCTCCCAATTTATGGATCAGACCAATCCCCTTTCAGAAATCACCCATAAACGCCGTCTCTCGGCTCTTGGGCCAGGAGGTCTGACCCGGGAAAGGGCTGGATTTGAAGTCAGAGATGTCCATCCCACTCATTATGGTCGTATTTGTCCTATCGAGACACCTGAAGGTCCAAATATTGGATTGATTACCTCTCTCAGTACCTATGCTCGCGTGAATGATTATGGATTTATTGAGACTCCTTATCGTGAGGTGGTAGATGGGAAGGTCACCAATCATATCCGGTATCTTACCGCTCTGGATGAGGAAGAGGAGATTAATGGCCAGAAGCCAGCCATCGCTCAGGCTAATGCCCCTATAGATAAAGAGGGTCGATTTACAAGTCCACTGGTGTCCGCCCGAAGAGGTGGGGAGTTTGTGATGGTCAGGCCTGAGGAAGTTCGTTATATGGACGTTTCCCCCAAACAGCTGGTCAGTGTTGCCACTTCGCTCATTCCATTCCTGGAGAATGACGATGCGAACCGAGCCCTGATGGGTTCGAATATGCAGCGTCAAGCCGTTCCCCTGCTCAGGACAGAGGCTCCTCTGATTGGTACAGGAATGGAGGCCATCGCTGCAAGAGACTCTGGGGTTACGATCCTTGCCAAGAGGGATGGGGTGGTGGAGGATGTCGATGCCACCCGGATTGTCATTCGGGCGGATGAAGACGGTCAGAAGGAGACGGACACGGGAGTGGATATCTATTCTCTCATTAAATATAAACGTTCCAATCAAAATACATGCATCAATCAGAGGCCGATCGTTTCGATCGGAGAACGAGTCAAGAAAGGTCAGGTCATTGCCGATGGTCCGGCCACGGAGATGGGAGAGTTAGCCCTTGGACGAAACGTGTTGGTCGCCTTTATGCCATGGGGGGGATATAACTTTGAAGATTCTATTCTCATCAGTGAGAGGCTGTTGAAAGAGGACACCTATACTTCCATCCATATTGAGGAATTTGAGTGCGTGGCGAGAGATACCAAATTGGGAAAAGAAGAGATCACTCGAGACATCCCTAATGTTGGAGAAGAGGCACTGAAGAACCTGGACGAGAGTGGAATCATCCGTATCGGCGCTGAGGTTAAACCCGGGGATATTTTGGTGGGGAAGGTGACGCCAAAGGGAGAGACTCAGCTTTCTCCTGAGGAAAAACTTCTTCGGGCAATCTTTGGAGAGAAGGCCGGTGATGTCAGAGATACTTCCCTTCGCGTTCCCCATGGGATTGAGGGGGTCGTCATCGATGCGAAGGTCTTCTCGAGAAAGGGTCAGGAGAAAGACGAAAGAACCAAAGCCATTGAGGAACAGGAGAAGGCAAGACTGCTCAAAAATCAGGCTGATGAGATTCGAATCATCCAGAACAGTACCCGTCGAAAGATCGGGAAATACCTGATTGGAAAGCGATCTGCCGTGAAGATCGCCGACTCCAAAAAGAATCGGGTCTATCTGGAGGCGAAAGAGAAGATCAAGGAAGAACATCTTTTCGCTATTCCCTTTGATCGACTCAAAGAGATCGATGTCCTCGAAGGGAAGCGAATCCTCCCAGAAGTTCATAAGATTCTTGATCGTGCCGAACTTCAGATCAATGTGGTAAAGGGAGTCTTTGCGGAGAAATTAGCCAAATTAAAGAAAGGAGATGAGTTGCCCCCCGGGGTCATCAAATCTGTCAAAGTCTATATAGCGATGAAAAGGAAACTCTCCGTAGGAGATAAGATGTCCGGTCGTCATGGGAACAAGGGGATCATCTCAAGGATCCTACCGGAGGAAGATATGCCCTATCTCGAGGATGGGACTCCGGTCGATATCGTCCTCAACCCATTAGGAGTTCCCTCCAGGATGAATGTGGGTCAGATTCTGGAGACCCATCTCGGCTGGGCCGCGAAAGGATTAGGAGTCAAGATCTCGGAGTATATCCGGAAGAATTTTAACCCCAAAATTGTCAGAAGAAGAATCAAAGAAATCTATTCCTCTCGAGAGGTGAACGAGTATTTAGATCAAGCCACCGATGAAGAAGTATTGGAGCTCGCCCGGAAGTTAGAAAAAGGGATTTATGTCTCTGTACCCGTTTTTGATGGAGCCTCAGAAGAAGAGATCAAGGATCATTTAGCCAAGGCCGGGCTTCCCGTGAGTGGCCAGACCATCCTTTATGATGGAAGGACCGGAGAACCATTTCATCATAAAGTCACCGTGGGATACATGTATCTCCTGAAACTCCATCATCTGGTCGATGATAAGATCCATGCTCGATCGATCGGCCCTTATTCTTTAGTCACCCAACAGCCCCTGGGAGGAAAGGCCCAGTTCGGAGGACAACGATTGGGAGAGATGGAGGTCTGGGCCCTGGAAGCATATGGGGCAGCCCATTCCCTTCAGGAGTTCTTAACGGTGAAATCGGATGATGTGGCCGGGAGAACGCGCGTCTACGAAGCGATCGTGAAAGGAGAGCATACCTTTGAGCCTGGCCTCCCAGAGTCTTTCAATGTCTTGGTCAAAGAGTTGCAGAGTCTTTGTTTAGATACCGAGTTGATAGAGGAAAAGAGGGAAGAAATTTAAAAAAGGAGGAGCCCCTTGGAAGACTATTTAACATTTTTTGAAAAAGGGAAAAGTCCTATTAATTATAACGCTATCCGAATCTCTATTGCTTCCCCGGAAAAGATCGAATCTTGGTCTCACGGGGAAGTCAAAAAGCCAGAGACCATCAATTATAGAACCTTTAAGCCTGAGAAGGATGGTCTCTTCTGTGCAAAGATTTTTGGTCCTACGAAGGATTACGAATGTAATTGCGGAAAATATAAAAGGATGAAGCATCGAGGAATTGTCTGTGAGAAGTGTGGGGTGGAGGTGATCCAATCGAAAGTACGTCGGGAGAGGATGGGACATATCCGGCTGGCCACCCCTGTCGCCCATATCTGGTTCCTGAAGAGTATTCCGAGCAAGATCGGGATCCTGGCAGATATGACCCTCCGGGAGCTGGAACGAATTCTTTATTTTGAATCCTATTTAGTTCTGGATGGAAAGGGAACCCCCTATAAACGAGGGGATATCCTTTCGGAGGAGAAATACCAGGAGGCAAAGGAAAAATACGGGGATCAACTGGTCGTCATGCAGGGAGCGGAGGCGATTCGAGAACTCCTGAGAACGACGGATGTAAAAGAACTTTCTCAAAAACTCCGAGCGGAGATGAAGGAGACTACCTCCGAGGCGAAAAAGAGACGTTTGGCTAAAAGGTTAAAGATTATCGAATCTTTCCTGGAGTCCGGGAATAAGCCAGAATGGATGATCCTGGAGGTCATTCCCGTCCTTCCACCCGATCTCCGTCCCCTTGTTCCCTTAGATGGAGGACGATTTGCGACCTCCGATCTCAATGATCTCTATCGAAGGGTCATCAATCGGAACAACCGCCTCAAACGCCTTTTGGAGCTCAATGCTCCGGAGATCATCATCCGAAATGAAAAACGGATGCTTCAAGAGGCTGTAGATGCCCTGTTTGATAATGGGAAGAGAGGAAGGGCCATTCTGGGTGCCAACAAAAAACCCTTGAAGTCTCTCAGTGATATGCTTCGAGGGAAACAGGGACGATTTCGTCAGAACTTACTGGGTAAACGAGTAGACTATTCAGGACGTTCAGTCATCGTGATCGGGCCTGAATTAAAACTTCATCAATGCGGGCTTCCTAAGAAGATGGCCCTCGAGCTCTTTAAACCCTTTATTTATCACCTTCTTCAGGCGAAAGGATTGGCCACAACGATCAAGAGTGCCAAGAAGATGATTGAGAAAGAACGACCGGAGGTTTGGGATGTCCTGGATGAGGTCATTCGAGAACATCCTGTACTTCTGAACCGTGCTCCCACCCTTCATCGGTTAGGGATTCAGGCCTTTGAACCCTTGCTCATCGAAGGGAAGGCCATTCAACTCCATCCCTTGGTCTGTACAGCTTTTAATGCTGATTTTGATGGGGACCAGATGGCCGTTCATGTTCCCCTATCGGTGGAAGCCCAGGCAGAGGCGAGGATCCTCATGATGTCCACCAATAACATCCTTTCCCCCGCGAATGGAAGACCGATTATTGTTCCCACCCAGGACATCGTGCTTGGAATCTATTATATGACCCGGGAGCGTCCTTTCGTGAAAGGGGAAGGAAAGGTCTTCTCAAGCCCTGAGGAGGTTCGAGTCGCCTATGACGCCCAGGAAGTGGACCTCCATGCCCGGATTAAGGTTCGAATCGATGGCACACTGGTGGAGACCACAGTGGGTCGAGTCCTCCTCAGAGAGATTCTTCCTGAGGAGATTCCCTTTTCATTAATCAATAAAGTGATTAAAAAGAATGAACTGGCCTCTTTAGTGGAGTACTGTTACCGATATTGCGGAGAGAAAAAGACCGTCATCCTTTCAGATCGATTAAAGGATTTAGGGTACCGCTATGCGACAGAAGCGGGGATTTCAATCAGTATCAATGATATGTTAATTCCTTCCAATAAAGAAGCCCTGCTCAAAGAGGCTCAGGAAGAGATCGAGAAGGTTCAGGAACAATATACGGAGGGACTCATTACAGATGGAGAACGATACAATAAGGTAATCGACATTTGGGCGCAGGTCACCGAGAACATTGCAGATGTGATGTTCAGGGAATTGGGTACCGAAGAAGTGGAAGGTCCCAATGGGGAGAAGAAGAAGATTGAAAGTTTCAATCCCATCTATATTATGGCTGACTCCGGAGCCCGTGGAAGTGCTCAACAGGTGAGACAGCTCGCTGGAATGAGGGGGCTCATGGCCAAGCCTTCCGGGGAAATCATTGAGACCCCGATCACTGCAAACTTTCGTGAAGGTCTCACCGTGTTGCAATACTTCATCTCCACCCACGGGGCTCGAAAAGGATTAGCCGATACGGCCTTAAAAACGGCCAATGCCGGATACCTGACTCGCCGCTTGGTGGATGTGGCTCAGGATGTGGTGATCGCTGAAAAGGATTGTGGAACCCTGGATGGAATTGAAGTGGAATCCTTGATCGAAGGGGGAGAGATCATCGAATCCATGAAGGGGAGGATCTTAGGTCGGGTGGCTCTGGAGGATATTCGAGATCCCTTTACTGGAGAGGTCATTGTCAGGGCAAATGAGGAGATCGATGAGGCTCTGGCCGACCGGATTGAAGATGCAGGAATTGATCGAGTAAAGATTCGGTCTGTTCTCACCTGTAAATCCAAACGAGGGGTATGTGCCCTTTGCTATGGAAGAGATCTGGCCCGAGGGCGGCTCGTCAACGTAGGGGAGGCCATCGGGATCATCGCCGCTCAATCCATTGGAGAGCCTGGAACCCAATTAACCATGAGAACATTCCATATCGGAGGAACGGCCAGCCGAAGAGCAGAACAGACCACCCTGGAAAGCCAGATCGAAGGAAAGGTCAAGTTCATTAATCTCAAGACGGTAAGGAATCGAGAAGGAAATCTCATTGTCATGAACAGGAATGGGGAGATTGCTATCCTTGATGAAAGTGGGAGGGAACGGAGACGTTATTCCGTCATCTATGGGGCAAAACTGAAGGTGAAAGACGGGCAGAGAGTAAAAGAGGGAGATTTGCTCGCCGAATGGGATCCTTACTCTATTCCTGTGTTGACAGAGGTTTCCGGACGAGTCAAATTTGGAGATATTATCGAAGGGGTGACGATGCAGGAACAGGTGGATGAGTTTACTGGACTTTCCAGAAAAGTGATTGTTGAATCGAAGGACCCTGAGCTTCGTCCCAGAATCTCCATTAAAGACGAAAAAGGGAGAACGATGAAGATCCCCGGTTCAACCTCTGAAGCTCGTTACCTCCTTCCGGTGGGAGCGAATATTTTTGTCTCTGAAGGGGACATGGTTGAGGCAGGAGATGTGATCGTAAAGATTCCAAGGGAGACCACCAAGACGAAAGATATTACCGGAGGTCTTCCTCGAGTGGCAGAACTTTTTGAGGCACGAAGGCCGAAGGAGTATGCCCTTATCAGTGATATTGATGGAGTGGTTGAATTTGGAAAAGATATCAAAGGCAAAAGGAAGGTGATCATTCGACCCGAAGTTGGAGAGCCCAAAGAGTATATCATTCCGAGAGGAAAGCATGTGAGTGTCCATGAGGGGGATTTCGTGAAAGCGGGAGAACCCCTGATGGATGGTCCGGTGAACCCCCATGATATCCTGAGAGTGATGGGAGATAAAGCCCTGGCTCGATATCTGGTCGACGAGATTCAAGAGGTGTATAAACTCCAGGGGGTAAAGATTAATGATAAACATATTGAGGTCATTGTTCGTCAGATGCTCAAAAGGGTCAGGATCAAAGAAGTAGGAGATACCCGTTTCCTGGTGGATGATCAGGTTGAGAAGTATGTATTTGAAGAGGAAAATGAACGTGTCTTGAAAGCAGGAGGGAAACCTGCGGTCGCCGAGCCTCTCTTTTTAGGAATTACCAAGGCCTCTCTCATCACGGATAGCTTTATTTCGGCCGCCTCTTTCCAGGAGACGACCAAAGTCCTCACGCAGGCTGCTGTGGCGGGAAAGGTCGATTATTTAAGAGGGTTAAAAGAGAACGTCATCATGGGAAGGCTGATTCCAGCAGGCACAGGACTTCCGAAATTTAAGAGGCTTGAGGTCTGGGTAGAAGGTTATAGTGGAGAAGAGGGGAAAATAGAAAATAAGATAGAATCCATTCCTCCAGCGACTTAAGGATAGAGGTTTTCAAGGATCAGAAGGCCATCCTCTTTTTATAGAGGACCCTTTATTTTATGGATTCCAGCCTTTTCCTTGCTATTTCTGCCTGCTCCGTTTTCGGGTATCGTTCCGTCACTCTTTTAAGAAGACTTCTTCCGTTTGTCTTATCCCCGAGTTCTAAAAACGCCAGCCCTTGTTTAAGAAGGGCGGATGGGACCTTATCTCCTTCCGGGTATTTTACAATCACCTTCTCGTATTCCAGGATGGCCCTCTCGTAATCCTTTTTTAAGAAATAGGTTTCTCCGATCCAGAATTGGGCATTATCAGAAAGCTCTGTATGAGGATATTGGGAAAGGAAGGCTTCAAATTTCTTTCTCGCCCCTTCCAGATCCCCTCGCTGAAAAGTTTCATAAGCATCACGATAAAGATCCCCAACCCGCACGGAAAGACTTTTCAAATCTGAAACCTTTTCTTCCAGAGGGGAGGGTTTTTCACTCTCGGAGGGCTTAGTGACCAGTTTGGCTTCAATTCCTTTTAATCCCTCCTCAATTCCCTTCAATCGTCCCTCCATTCCTTTTAGTCGATCATCGTTGGTTTTTACTCGTTCTTCATTGAGTTTTAACCGGTCTTCATGACTTCTCCATCGGGCTTCTATCCACTTTAATTGTTCTTCTATTCCCTTCATCCGCACCGCAATATCTCTAAATTGTTCATCATGAGACCGTCCTTTTTCCTCAAGGACTCTAACCCTGGCTTCTACCTCGCCCTTTAATCGGTCTACCTCTCGAGTTGGTTTTTTTAGATACTCCTTATACTCCTCAACCCCTGTGGAAAGAATCCGGGTCTCTGTCTGGAGGGATTCAAGTCGAAGAAGAAGATCCGCTTTGAGCTTCTGAGTTTCAGAAGAGATTTCGGATCTCAAGGAGGAGATCTCCTGTTTTATCGGGGAGATTTCTCCCCTGAGAGTAGAGAGTTCTTTTCGTAACTCCTCTTTTTCCTTCTGGTCTCGATTTTGGGTTTGTGTCAGTTGAGATTCAAGTTTTCGAATCTCTCGATCCAGAATTCTTACATCTTGGGGGGTGGCACATCCTATAAGAAAGATCATTCCTAAAAGGATCCACCCTTTCGTCAATCGAAGAGATATAACCTTCATCGTTCTCTCCCTTGATTTCTATATGCAGTTGAATAGAAAGAATAGGATGGGTTTGCCTCTAAGGCAAACCCATCGAAATGATGACGCCAACTTTCATTTAGCGATAATCACGAATTGAGCTCTTCGATTTTTAGCCCAAGCCTCTTCATTATGTCCAGGGTCCAATGGCCTTTCCTCTCCATAGCTGATGGTGGTGATCCGGTCAGGAGAGATTCCGAGAGAGATAAGGTAGTTTTTTGTACTGGTGGCTCTTCTTTCTCCTAAGGCCAGGTTATAGGCTTCTGTGCCTCTCTCATCGCAATGGCCTTCGATCTGGATCTTGAGGTTAGGATATTTTTTTAGCACCGCAGCATTCTCTTTCAGGATTTCAGCATCTCCAGGCCGAATATCAAATTTATCAAAATCAAAATGGATGGTTTTGAGGAGGGTACTCTCATAAACCGTCCCCTCAATGCCAGGGGTCTTCTTCGCAATCAAGCTTTTCTCGAGCTCTTCTTTTGCTCTCTCCCTTTCTCTCGCTTCTCTTTCCCTGGCTTCTCTCTCACGGGCTTCTCTTTCTCTCGCTTCTCTTTCCCTGGCTTCTCTCTCTCTGGCCTCTTTCGCCCGTTCGGCCTCAATTCTGGCAGCCTCTTCCCTCCGTGCTGCTGCTGAAGGCTCTTCTTTTACGACCGTTTTTTTGGGACATCCTACCAGCATCAGACCGAGGCAAAAACCGAAAAGGATTAAAATGATCACACTTTTTCTATTCATCGTTTCCCTCCTTTAAAAAATTTTAAAAGATTTGATCCTCTAAAATCGAGGAGACCATGTCGGACTCGACTCCCCTCCTTTCGATGAAGTTAAAGGTCTTTGATTAGATCCATTCGCATTCATAATATAGATTTTTGAACTCCCTGTCCGGGTGGAACTGAAAGCAATGTAACGACCATCAGGAGACCAGCAGGGAGCCTCATTATTTCCTGAATTCGATGTAAGTTTTCTCAATCCCGAACCATCCACCCCAATCGTAAAGATATGGAACTCTCCTCCGATCCTACCACAGAAGGCAATACGATCACCTTTCGGAGACCAGGAAGGCGTAGTATTATAATTCCCCTCATAGGTTAAACGCCGGAGGTTCGATCCCTCAGTATCCATGATATAAATTTGAGGAGATCCCGATCGATCGGAACAGAAAGCAATCCATTGACCATCCGGCGACCAACTGGGAGAAGATTCATTTCCATGTCCTCTGGTAAGATATTTTGGGTTTGTCCCATTAGAGTCAATGATCGCAATCTCCGACTTCCCCTCCCGGCTCAGCATGATCGCAAGTTTCTTTCCATCAGGAGACCATGAAGGGGCTGCATTTAAGCCCGGTTGGAAAGAGAGTCGGTGCAGGCCTTCTCGGTGGAGTTCTATCATATAGAGATCTGGATTTCGTTTAAGATAGGAGGTAAAGATAATCTTTTTTCCATCTGGAGACCACGCCGGAGAGAGATTGATCGATTGATTTTTAGTGATCTGTTTTATGTTCGCCCCATCAAAATCGGCAATAAAGATTTCTTTACCCTCTCCCTGTCTCATGACATAAGCCAGCTTCGTATTGTTCATTCCATGCTCTCCCGTGAGTTGAAAGATCACCTCATCGGAGATTCGATGAACGAGGTAACGGAGATTTTGGAGATGGCCTTCTATCTGTTTTCCAATGAGACGTTTCTGTTCGATCAGATCTACCAGGTGATATCGAAGAATGACCTGAAGGGTGTCTATGTCTAAGGAGACATCCCCAACCATTAATATCTCTCCCCCCGAATGGAGCCATTCGCCGATGAGAAGGGGATCAGGGATCCCTTCTTTTTCCTTAAGGAGAGGAGGAAGTTTTGAATGGTCAATCACTTTAAAAAAGCCTGAAAGGTGAAGATCATTACTGAGAATTTCGTAGACCTTCATTGAAAGGGTTGGGGGTGTTTTTCCGATGGATTTCCATTTTGGAAGAACTATCGGGATCTGGACAAAAGAGGGGGCATTAATATCTAAATAGACCCGGGCTCCCACAGGATTCATCGGAGTAAATATGCCCACAAAAGTGCAAATTAAAATGGAAAGAAGAAGTCTTAACATAGTTTACTCTGGATAGAAACGGATTCCAACCTCCAGGGTAGATTCTTTCCATTCTTTTGGAAAGGGAGGGAAAGGTTCCGATTTTTTTATCGCTCTCATTGCCATCTGGTCATAGAGGGGATTCCCCGATCTTTTTTCAAACCAGGACTTCTGGAGTCTTCCATTTTGGTCTATTATTACAACAATAATGGTCTCTAAGTCAACCCTCTCTTTCAAAAGTTCGGGGATGGTCCATGATTCTTTGATCTTGGCCCAGATGAGACTGTAGTATTCATTCAATTTAGCTTCCAGGAGAGAAGGAGAAACGGGAGGAGGAGCGGGAGAAGAAAGCGAAGATAAATGGGGCGAAGGGTGATGGGAAGGGGGTGAAGGAGTAGGCGAGGGCAAAGGAGGAGAGGAAACCGTTGGAGGGGGAATCTCTCTTTTGGCCACCTTTTTCTGAATCTCTTCAAGGGCGGCTTTCTTTCTTATTTCCTCAAGGGACTCATGAAGATGATGAAAGGATTCCTCTTTTCTTTCTTTCTTTTTAATTTTTTCAAAGATGTCATTCTTTTTAGGTTTCTCGGCAATCTTTATTTTTTCAACAGGTTTGGAAGACTCTTCTTTTTTGGAGGATACATCCGCTTTCTGAATTTCAGGTTCCCGAGAGGCAGGGGGAACCCAGGCCACGAGATAGGTTTTTGGGATTGCTTTCAAGGGTGTGGGCCAAGGGGTTAGGCTTAAAAAGAGAATTAGGGTGACGTGAATGAGTGCAGAGATCATCACGGTTAAGGGAAAAGGAGGAGATGGGATTCTCTTCGAAATGGCCCTCATGAGGATCCACATCCTGTTTTTTTTATGAATTTAATAAGCGCTAACCCCATGGGGGAGAGAGTTCTCCCCCGATGAGATACGAGATAAATGGGTCGAAGAATAGGGTTTAACTCCTCGATGCCAATCTTAGAAAGAAGACCCCATTTCAGTTCATCTTCCACCGCTCTTTTAGAAAGGAAGGCAAACCCCAGTCCCGCTTTCACCCCTTCCTTCACTGAGGAGGTACTTCCCATTTCGACCACCACGTGAAACTGTTTAAGGGTTCGTCCGATCTTTCTCAATGCGTTATCGACCACCATTTGGGTTCCAGAACCCTCTTCCCGGAGGATCCAGGGGTGCTTCATCATCTCTTCGAGAGGAACCTTTTTCTTTTTAGTTAGAGGGTGGGTTGAAAGGCCCACGGGAATAATTTCGTCTTCAGCAAATTTTTCGTAGTGAAGGGAAGGTCGATTCAATTTAGCTCCGGTAAAACCAAATTCAATCAAGTCATCTAATACCCATTGAATTACTTCTTTCGTATCTCCGATCTTAAGGGAGATCGTTAAATGGGGGTGCTCTTTTTTAAACTCTCCCAGTAATTTCGGCAGAAGATATTCTCCTGGGATCGTGCTTGCCCCTATAGAAAGGTCTCCATGAATTCCTTGGGAAAATTCATATAAAACGTTCATGAGTTCTTGCCTAAGGCGGAGCATTCTGGAGGCGTATTGAAGAAAAATTTTACCTGCCCGAGTCAGGCGGACTTCTCTTCCAGATCGGTCAAAGAGTTGAAGAGAAAGGGATTTTTCCAGGGAGAGGATATGACCACTCACCGTGGGTTGAGTAAGAAAGAGTTCCTGCCCAGCTTTCGAGAAACTCTTCAGTTCAGCTACCCTGCAGAAAGTTTCAAGATGTTTAAGATCGATCGAGGAATTTTTTTTCATTTCTAAAAATATTACTCCTATTGGGAGGCAATTGCAAGCCCCCCATCTTATTTTACTTTTGAACCTTTCGGGAGTGCCCCCTTTATTAGAAATTAGATAAAAAAGAAGGCCTGAGGAAATCCTCAGGCCCTCTTTAGCCTTTGTGAAATTTTGGGGATTAATACATATCACCCATTCCGCCGCCTGGAGGCATGGACGGATAAGCGGGCTTCTTCTCCGGCTTTTCAGCGACCAGGGCTTCTGTGGTGATCATGAGTGAAGCCACAGATGCAGCATTCTGCAAAGCGAGTCTAACCACTTTGGTTGGGTCGATAATTCCAGCCTCGATCATATCGGTATACTCATCCTTGGCTGCATCGAATCCAAAAGCTCCCTTCTCATTTTTAACCCTTTCACAGACCACAGAGCCTTCCTGCCCAGCGTTATTCGCAATCTGGCGAATAGGTTCTTCAAGGGCTTTCTTGACGATATCCACTCCGATTTTAATGTCACCTTCCACCTTTAATTTTTCCAGTGCAGGGATGCACCGCAGATAGGCCACCCCTCCACCCGGGACGATTCCTTCCTCAACAGCTGCTCTTGTGGCATTAAGGGCGTCCTCGACCCGGGCCTTTTTCTCTTTCATTTCGGTTTCAGTAGCCGCCCCTACATTGATCACCGCCACTCCTCCAATGATTTTAGCCAGCCTTTCTTGAAGTTTCTCACGATCATAATCTGATGTCGTTTCTTCAATTTGAACTCGAATCTGCTTCACCCTTGCTTCAATATCCTCTTTTTTCCCTGCTCCGTCGACGATTGTGGTGTTGTCTTTATCCACTACAATTCGTTTGGCTCGACCCAGATCCGTGAGTTTAATATTTTCAAGTTTAATCCCTAAGTCCTCGGAGATCACCCTTCCTCCAGTTAAAATGGCGATATCCTCAAGCATGGCCTTCCGGCGATCTCCGAAACCAGGGGCCTTTACTGCACAGCATTTTAGGGTTCCACGAAGTTTATTGACGACCAGAGTCGCTAATGCCTCTCCCTCCACATCCTCAGCCACGACGAGAAGGGGTTTCCCCATCTTGGCGATTTGTTCTAAGATAGGAAGCATATCTTTCATATTGGAGATCTTCTTTTCGTTCAGAAGGATGTAAGCATCTTCCAACACAGCCTCCATCTTTTCCGGGTCCGTCACGAAGTAGGGAGAGAGATACCCACGATCGAATTGCATTCCTTCAACGACATCCAGAGTCGTTTCCATCCCTTTGGCTTCTTCCACCGTAATGACGCCCTCTTTTCCCACTTTGTTCATCGCCTCAGCAATCATTTTCCCAATGGTTTCATCATTATTGGCGGAAATGGTTCCCACCTGAGAGATCTCCTTCTGATCCTTGGTGGGCTTGCTTAATTTCTTTAACTCCTTGACCACTTCCTCAACCGCCAGATCGATTCCCCGCTTAACATCCATTGGGTTGGCTCCAGCGGCCACAACCTTCATCCCTTCCCGGTAGATTGCCTGGGCAAGAACCGTAGCTGTAGTCGTTCCATCTCCGGCCGTATCCGAGGTTTTACTGGCCACCTCTTTGACCATCTGAGCACCCATATTTTCAAATTTGTCCTCCAGTTCAACCTCCTTAGCTACAGTCACCCCATCCTTGGTCACGGTTGGAGAACCGAAGGATTTTTCAAGGATCACATTACGACCTTTCGGACCTAAAGTGACCTTAACTGCATCTGCCAAAATATTGACTCCCCGTAATATCGCGTTACGGGCTTCCTGATCAAACTTCAATTCCTTTGCCATATCTACCTACCTCCATTTCTTTTAGGATAATTTTATGCGTTACTTTTCTTCAATGATTCCTAAGATATCTTCTTCTCTCATAATGAGATGCTCTTCTCCCTCAATTTTTACCTCTGTTCCGGCATACTTGCCAAACAAGACCCTGTCCCCCACCTTCACGTCAAGGGGAATAAGTTTACCATCCTCTGTCATTTTCCCTTTTCCCACTGCAATGACTTTCCCTTCTTGAGGTTTCTCTTTTGCAGAATCCGGAATAATGATTCCACCCTTTGTTTTTTCCTCCTCTTCAATTCTTTTTACAATCACCCTGTCTTGTAATGGCCGAATCTTCATCTTTAACCTCTCCTTTCTATTCAGATTTCAAAATTTAAACGGGGAGAAAAAATATAGAATCACTTTTTACTGTTCACCACCTCCTTTAAAAATCTCTTTATTTTTAAAGAGTTACAAATTTTTAATTTGAAAACAAAAAATTTTTTCTCTTTTAAATTAATCATCTTCCTCTATATTGTCAAGGAATTTAAAGGAGTCCTCTGAAAAAGTTAAGACCACCTTCCCGGTCTCTAAATTCCCTAATTTTTCAGAGCTCCTTTAAGTAATTTTTTGAATTCTTAAATGATTTACAGCTTTCTTAATTTGAGTTAATTTTATATAAGAATCCCATCCCTAAGAAAGTTTCCTCATAAATAAAGGCGAATTTTAAAAGGAAGGCCTCAAATAAAATGGAGAAAATCGTTATCCGGGGAGCCAGGGTACATAATTTAAAGAACATTGATTTAGAAATTCCCAGGAATCGCCTGGTCGTCATTACTGGACTAAGCGGATCAGGGAAATCCACGTTGGCCTTTGATACCCTTTATGCGGAAGGCCAGAGAAGGTATATGGAATCCCTCTCGGCTTATGCCCGGCAATTTTTAGAGCAAATGGAGAGGGCAGAGGTGGAATCCATCGAAGGACTTTCTCCAGCCATTGCCATTGATCAGAAGAGTGTATCTCGCAGCCCCCGATCTACAGTCGGAACAGTCACAGAGATCTACGATTATCTAAGACTTCTTTTTGCCCGAATGGGAGAACCCTTTTGCCCCTATTGCGATCGCCCCATTACTTCACAATCTATTGAACAAATCATTGAGACTCTTCTTCGGTTTCCAAAAGGAAGTCTTCTTACCCTTATTTCCCCTATTGTGAGAGGAAGAAAGGGAGAGTATCGGAAAGAGATGGAGGAGCTAAGAAAGAATGGATTTTTAAAAGTGAGAATCGATGGGGAATTAAGAGATCTAAGCGAAGAAATCTATCTGGATAAACATAAACATCATACCATTGAAGTCATTGTGGATCGAATTATCCTAAAGGAAGGGATTGAGAAAAGACTTCGTGACTCATTGGAGCTGGCCTCTCGTCTCTCGGATGGGATACTGGAGATCGAAAGAGAAGGGGAGGACCCTCTTCTTTTCAGCCAGCGATTTTCCTGCTCTATCTGTGGATTCAGCTTTCCAGAGATTACCCCCAGGATGTTTTCCTTTAATAGTCCCCAAGGGGCATGTCCTTCGTGTCAAGGCCTGGGGACGAAATCCTTTTTTGATCCCGAGCGAATCGTCCCGGATCCTTCCCTTTCTATTCTTGAAGGGGCGATCCTCCCCTGGGAGGAAAAGGGTCGTTCCTTTTATATTCCTGTCATTGAAGGTCTGGCAAAACATTTCCATTTCGACCCATCCACGCCATTCAAAAAACTACCAAAATCCATTCAGCATCTCCTTCTCTACGGATCTCCGGGAACAGAGGTTTCCTTTAATGTGAAGGGGAAAGGTGGAACTTACCAATTCCGGCAGAAGTTCGAAGGGGTCATAAAAGAATTGGAGAGGGAGTGGGAGACAAACGAAGAAAGAACGTCGGAACTTGAAAAGTTTATGAGCTTCATTCCTTGCCCCGAATGTAAAGGGACGAGGCTAAAAAAGGAAGTTCTTGCCATTAAGGTAGGAGGAAAATCTATTGCCGAGGTGAGCCAACTTTACGTAAAAGATCTTCTTTATTTTTTAAAAGATCTGAAGCTTAGCCCTCGCTCTCAAAAAATTGCTCAGCCCATTTTAAGAGAGATTGAGGAAAGAATAAAATTTATGATTGAGGTGGGATTGAATTATCTTTCCCTGGATCGAAGCGCCTCTACCCTCTCGGGGGGAGAATCCCAGCGAATTCGATTGGCCACCCAGATCGGATCCAGTCTGGTAGGAGTCCTTTATATCCTTGATGAACCCAGTATCGGACTGCACCCAAGGGATCACCTGCGCCTCCTCGGTACTTTAAAACGTTTACGTGATCTCGGGAATACGGTCATCGTAGTGGAACATGATGAAGAGACCATTCGCTCCGCGGACTATGTAATTGATATGGGTCCGGGACCCGGGGAAAAGGGAGGAGAAGTTGTTTTTGCTGGTCCTCCCGATCAACTGATCCGATCAGAAGTTTCCCTGACAGGTCAGTATCTTTCCGGGAAGAAGACGATCCCCCTTCCCAATAAAAGAAGGAGGGTGGGAGATAAATTTTTGATCATTCGAGGCGCTCGAGCAAATAATTTAAAGAATATAGATGTCAAGATTCCATTAGGAGTTTTTACTTGTATCACAGGTGTTTCAGGATCGGGGAAATCGACTTTGATCATTGACACCCTATATAAAGGACTTTCTTTGCGGCTCTATTCTCGAAAGGCCCGGAAGATTCAGGTCCAAGGCATTGAAGGGATAGAGTATATCGATAAAGTCATCCACGTCGATCAAATGCCCATCGGTAGAACTCCGAGGTCTAACCCGGCGACTTATACGGGTCTTTTTCAGCCCATCCGCGAACTTTTTTCTCAACTTCCAGAATCAAGAATAAGAGGATTTAAACCCGGTCGATTCAGTTTTAATGTAGCAGGGGGACGATGTGAAGCCTGTAGAGGAGACGGACTGCTTCGAGTGGAAATGAATTTTTTACCCGATGTTTATGTGAGATGCGAGGAATGCCATGGAAAAAGATACAATCGAGAAACCCTTCAGATCCATTATAAAGGGAAAAACATTTCAGAGGTTCTGGAGATGAGTGTGGAAGAGGCTTACGAATTTTTTAAAAGCATTCCCGCCCTTTCCCAAAAGCTTCAGATTTTAAAAGAGGTGGGGCTGGGCTATATCAAATTGGGACAGCCTGCAACCACCCTCTCGGGGGGGGAGGCCCAGAGGATTAAACTTGCAAGAGAACTGAGCAAACGAGAGACCGGACGAACAGTCTATATCCTTGATGAACCCACTACCGGACTCCATTTTGCAGACATTCAGAGGCTTCTTGATATCCTCAATCGACTCACCGATCGAGGAAATACTGTGATTGTGATCGAACATAATCTGGAAGTCATCAAATCGGCTGATTATATCATCGATTTAGGGCCTGAAGGTGGAGAAGAGGGGGGATGGGTGGTAGCCACCGGAGCCCCTGAGGAGATCATTCATAATCCAAATTCCTATACAGGACAGTATCTCAAAAAGGTCATTGAAAGAGGTCTGTCCAACTTGAGTCAGAATTTAGTTGCCTGAAGGATCTCTTCTCTTTTGTTTTTAAATAGGTTATGGTAAAAAAACTAAAAAGAGGATCAAAGGAGGATTCTCGAAAATGCAAGGAGAAGAGAAGAAGAAAACCAGCTTAGGGCTGGATGAAAATGTGGAGGGTTTTCTTTGCTATCTCTTTGGATTTATCACTGGAATTCTTTTTCTGGTTCTGGAGAAGAAGAGTTCTTTTGTAAGATTTCATGCCATGCAATCGACGATCACGTTTCTTGGCCTTTTTGTCCTTTCTTTAATTCTGGGAATGATTCCCATCATTCATCTTCTGGTCTATCCAATCTGGATCCTAACCCTTCTTCTCTGGCTCCTCCTCATGATTAAGGCACTCCAGGGGAAACGATACGCTTTACCCGTTGTTGGGAAGATGGCTGAGGAAAAGGGTTCATAAGAGTTTATGGCCAAGAAAAGAAAGAAAAAAAGCCGGGTGGGAAGACTGGTCATCCTTTTTTTTCTAATCGGAGGGGTCGCCTTTTTCTTACTCCTCTTTAGAAAGGAGATGGTTCGCAGGGTCGAACCTCTTTTGGAAAGGGTTGAGGTCATAAAAGAGAAGAAGGAGGTCGTTCTCTATTTCTCCAGTCCAGAAGGAGAGTATCTGGTTGGGGAAAAAAGAAAGATTTTAAAAAAGAAGGAATTAAGGGAGGAGGCAAGGGAACTCCTTAGTGAACTTATCAAAGGTCCATCAGGGGGGTTGATACCCACTCTTCCCCCAAGAACCAAATGTCTGAATGTCCTGGTGAATGAAAAGGGTTTGGCTAAAGTGAATTTCAATCAATCCCTGATAAAAGATCATCCGGGAGGAAGTTCTGCAGAAATTCTGACGGCCTACTCTATTGTCCATTCGCTGACCCAGAACTATCCGGAGATTAAGAAGGTTCAAATCTTGGTCAACGGAAGACCCATCGAAACCCTCTCCGGACACCTATCTTTAAAGAATCCTCTTTCCCCAAATCCCAACCTTATTCGAAAGCCTGATTGATTTCAATAGAAATTGATGCTAATATTTATTCGAATTCAATAAAATAAAAATTCCTTTAAAGATTAAAGTGTTTTATGCTTGAAGCAAAATATATCCGGGAGCATTTTGAAGAGGTTCAAAAGCGGTTGGCTTTAAGGGGACAGGAGATTCCACTGGATCATTTTCGTGCTCTCGATCAGGAGCGGAGAAAGGTGGTTCAGGAATGGGAACGATTGAGAGCCCTTCAAAAGAAGGTTTCTGATGAGATCAGTCGAAGGAAGAGAGAGAATCAGGATGTTTCGGGGTTACTCGGGGAGATGAAGAAGGTGTCTCAAGAATTAAAAGAGCTCGACGGGATTATTCAAGATAAAGAAAGGTTATTAGAAGAGCTCCTCTTGACCATCCCCAACCTTCCTCATTCCTCTGTACCCGTCGGTAAAAATTCTGAGGACAATGTGGAGGTAAGACGATGGGGGGAGATTCCAAAATTCGATTTTGATCCAAAACCCCACTGGGATATTGGAGAGGAGCTCGGGATTCTCGATTTTAAATCCGGAGCCAAGCTCGCAGGGGCCCGTTTCACTCTATACTGGGATCTCGGGGCAAAATTGGAGAGGGCTTTGATAAATTTTATGTTAGATCTTCATACCCGAGAACATGGATATCGGGAAGTCCTTCCCCCTTTTATGGTCAATCGAACCACAATGACAGGAACGGGTCAACTTCCAAAGTTTGCCGATGAGCTTTTCAAGATCGAAGGGTTAGAATACTACCTCATTCCTACAGCGGAAGTTCCTGTGACGAATATTCACCAGGGGGAGATTCTTGAAGAAGAGATGCTTCCCCTTTACTATACTGCTTATACCCCCTGTTTCCGGAAAGAGGCAGGATCTTATGGCAAAGATACGAGGGGATTGATTCGGCAGCACCAGTTCAATAAGGTGGAATTGGTAAAGTTCACGAAGCCAGAGGACTCTTATGAGGAGCTCGAAAAGCTCCTTAACGATGCAGAGGAAGTTCTAAAAAGATTGAAACTGCCCTATCGGGTGGTTACCCTTTGCACCGGAGATCTTGGATTTGCCGCCTCCAAGACCTATGACATTGAGGTTTGGCTACCCGGTCAGAATACGTTCAAGGAGATTTCGTCCTGTAGTAATTTTGAGGATTTCCAGGCGAGAAGGGCAAAGATTCGGTATCGAATTTCTGGAAAGTCAAAGACAGAGTATGTCCATACGTTGAATGGTTCCGGATTGGCGGTAGGAAGAACCCTCGTGGCTATTCTTGAGAATTATCAACAGAGAGATGGAAGTGTGGTGATTCCTGAGGTTCTAAGGCCTTATATGGATGGGGTGGAGCGGATTACGAAAAGAGATTAGATAGAAAATTCGGAGGGATGGCCGAGTGGTTTAAGGCGGCGGTCTTGCCCGCCAGGGGTCGGGTCCGCCTCAGGCGGAAAAACCGCGGTTTGGCATTAGAGTTTCGGAATGTCTTGTGTTTATATTTTGTATAGTCAGAGTAAAGATAAGTTCTATGTAGGTTCGAGTCGAGAGGATAATGCTAATCAGCGTTTAAGGTCTCACAACTCGGGGAGGAATAGATCAACAAGGTCTGGTCGTCCCTGGAGACTTATTTATGAAGAACAGTGTGAGGATTACGGAGAGGCGAGGAAGAAAGAAAATTTTTTGAAGTCAGGCGTTGGGAGAAAATGGATTAAGGAAAGATTTAAAATTCGGAGGGATGGCCGAGTGGTTTAAGGCGGCGGTCTTGAAAACCGCTGGACGAAAGTCCCGTGGGTTCGAATCCTACTCCCTCCGCCATTTTCTATATTCGTATTTTCTATGCCCATAGCGATTGGCGATTAGCGTTATCTTATATAGGAGAGATGCCCGAGAGGCCGAAGGGGCACGACTGGAAATCGTGTGTTCCGACTAAAATCGGAACCGAGGGTTCAAATCCCTCTCTCTCCGCCATTAGGCGCCCATAGCTCAGCTGGATAGAGCGTCGGACTACGAATCCGCAGGTCGGGGGTTCAAATCCCTCTGGGCGCGCCAATGATTTCAATAAGTTACGAACTCGAAGGTTCCTTTAACTCCTTTAATCGTGCTAAATTTGTGGTAATCTTTTCCCTGTGTCAAATTTTGATAAGTTTTTTCTGAATTAAGAGATGCTTTTATCCCTGTTTACGGAAAGGAATTTTAAGGTATGTCCCTAATAAAAAATCACTAAAGAAAGGATACGATCATGGAAGAAAAGAAATTTCAGCCCAAAAGACTGACCCTATCCAATACAAAACAGGAGATGCTGGAGGCCTACAATGCACTTCTGAAACACTTAGAGGCCCAAAGAGAAGCGGAATTGAAGCCAGAAAAAAGACTCGAGGAGAAAAAGGCAAAAGATGTGATCCAGGTTGCTGAGTCTCTCTCCACGGAGGGAGTTTCCAGAGAGATTAGCAATTTGAAAATAGAGATTTCGAAAATGCTGGCTCAGATTTCTGATCACCTTGAGGAGGAGGTGAATAAGTTTAAAGCCATTCAGAATGCAATTGCTTTAAAGGAAAAGGAACTCGAGGAACTCTATGAAATTGAGAGATCCGCGTTGACCTGAGTTGCCTTGATTGAGTCGCAGAACCAAAAGCGACAGGCTTTTGAAATGGAGATGGCTGAGAAAAAAGAAGCCTTAACCCAGGAGT
>CALIBK010000011.1 GCA_938045955.1 uncultured bacterium
CAGATTAAAACGATTGTGGGAGGGGCTCCGGTGACCGAAAAATTTGCGAGAGATATTGGAGCAGATGGCTATGCCCCTGACGCAGCATCTGCCGTGGATTTAGTAAAATCCTTAATCACTGAATAATTAAAGAAAGGAGGAGAGCTTATGAAGAAGACAATTAAAAAAACAAGAAGAGAATTTTTAAAGTCAGGAGGATTAGCAGCTCTTGGGGCTGGAACTGCAGCTTTCTCTACTCCCAGAGTGTATGCCCAGAGCAAACCACAGTTTAAATGGAAGGCCCAAACTCTATGGAGTGCCGCAGAATTAACCTACAAGATATTTCAGGATTTTTGTGCTCGAGTAAAAAAACTAACTGATGGAAGACTTGAGATTACACCTTTTCCAGCAGGAGCAATTGTGGGGACTTTCGAATGCCTTGATGCTGTAAGTAAAAATGTTATTCAAGCCATGAATCAATGGCCAGGTTATTGGACTGGAAAAGATCCAGCCTTCGCATGTATTGGGGATATGATATTTGCATATTCTCATCCTTGGGAAAAAGATGCTTGGTATCATTACAAAGGTGGGCTCCAAATGTTGAGGGACCTTTATGCCCAATATAACGTTTATTGTGTAGGCGTCACGTGGTGGGGGGTTGAAAGCCTCCCTTCCAAGAAGCCGATTCGAAAGATTGAAGACTTCAAAGGACTCAAAATTAGGGTCCCCCAAGGCATGACTGCAGACTTAATGACAAAACTCGGGGCTTCCACCATTATCCTCCCTGGGGGTGAGGTGTATTCTGCTCTTGAGCGAGGAGTAGTCGATGCAACAGATTGGGGAACACCATCCATGAACTATCGTATGGGATTTCATGAAGTTACGAAATATTTTATCACTCTTTACCACTCCATGCCGGATGGCGATTTTTGTGTCAATATGGATGAGTGGAAGAAACTTCCTGATGACATTAAAATTATTTTGGAAGCCGCGGTTCGGGAATGGGCCTGGGAATCTGTAGAGCGGGTTGCCCTTGACGACATTCGAGCCATTTCCGCCATGCAAAAGAAAGGACTAGCCCAGATTATTTGGCCCGAGCAGGAATGGCGGAGAATCCGAGAGATGGCGGAAAATATCTGGGATGAATGGGCAGCAAAGAATCCTCTAAGCAAGAAGGCCATTGATTCCCAGAAAGCTTGGTTAAAGGAATTAGGGCGGCTGTAGCAGTTCTCATTTCCACGAGAGAAGGAAGGGTTTTTTTATACCTTCCTTTTCCGTTATGGAGCCAAGAGATGATTAAATTCCTATCGGTAATCGATGCTATAAGCATCTGGTCTGGAAACCTGGTCAGCGCAATCAATCCTATCGTAGTTATTTTGGTAGTCTATGAAATTATAAGACGCTTCGTATTTAACGCCGCCACCATCTGGGCTAATGAAGCCACAGTCTATCTGTCAGCCCTTGGCTATCTCCTGGGAGGGGCCTATTCCCATTACTATAAAGCCCATGTTCGGGTGGATATTCTCTATACTAAATTTTCTCTCCGAACAAGGGCCCTTCTCGATGTGATCACCTTTTTCTTTTTATTCATCTACCTGGGATCTTTAATATGGATCGGATCGGTCTATGCCTGGGAATCAGTAAAGGTTTTAGAGAAGACGGGTTCGCCATGGAATCCCCCAATCTATCCCCTCAAGATCGCGATTCCCCTTGGAGCAACGCTCTTACTTCTTCAGAGCCTTGCGAATTTTTTCCGTGATCTGAGAGTTGTCATCAGGGGGGAAAACGGATGAGCATCGGATGGATCACCTTCTTTCTCGTTCTTTTATTCATCATGGTCTTGCTCGCAGGATTGCCTCTTGCCTTTTCGACGGGAAGCGTTGCCGTACTCTTCACCCTCTTTCTCTTTGGCCCTGATACCCTCCTGTTGATCGTCACCCGCATCTTCACCATGATGAACAATTTTATATTGGTTGCGGTTCCACTCTTCATCTTCATGGCCTGCATCCTTGAAAGCTCCGGTGTGGCTGAAACCCTTTTCAGGACAGTATATGTATGGAGCGGGCGACTGAGAGGGGGGCTCGCAATCGCTACTGTGATCGCTTGCGTCATTATGGCCGCGATGGTAGGCATCATCGGTGCTGAGATCACTACCTTAGGCATGATCGCCCTTCCCGCCATGTTAAAGAGAGGATATGACAAGAGACTGGCTTTGGGCTCGGTCTGCTGTGGAGGCGGACTTGGTACCCTAATTCCTCCCAGTGTGGTTTTTATCATGTTCGGTTTGGTGGCAGGAGTATCGGTGGGAAAACTATATATCGCCGGTATCCTTCCGGGCCTACTCGTGGCCTCTCTCTATTCAGGCTATATCCTGATCCGGGCCTACATCAACCCAAGCCTCGCTCCAGAGGCGCCTCCTGAAGAAAGAAATATCCCTTTCAAGACGAAGGTGAGGATGTTGAGAGGTCTTATTCTTCCCGGGTTCATTGTTGTGGCAGTCTTGGGAACTATTTATCTCGGTATCGCAACGCCCACGGAAGCAGCAGCCACAGGAAGTGTTGGGGCCATTATCTCTGCGATCGTATATCGAAAACTCACTTGGACGATGATAAAAGATGCGGCAATCCGAACAATGAAAGTAACCTGCATGCTCATCTGGCTTTTTTTCGGGGCCACCGCCATCATCGGCTTTTATACCCTCGCCGGGGGGACCGATTTCGTTGCGAAAGCCCTATTAGGATTGCCCCTTGGACGTATTGGGATCCTTGTGGTTATGCAGCTCATCTGGACGATTTTAGGTTGTTTTCTTGACTGGATCGGAATCCTCCTTCTCACAGTTCCCCTTTTCTTACCAATTATGCAGGATCTCGAGTTTGACCTCGTTTGGATGGGAGTCCTTTACTGCCTGAATATGCAGATATCATACATTTCTCCCCCCTTTGGACCAGGGGCATTTTATCTCAAGGCGGTTACTCCGGATGATATCACGATAGGAGAAATTTTTCGATCCACCATACCTTTTCTCCTGCTCTTAATAGCCGCTATTCTACTCGTTAATCTTTTTCCACAGATCGCTCTGTGGTTGCCTAGTACGATGATCAAGTAGAGGAATCTATGAATCAGGTCGAACCGAATTTTGAACGGCTGAAAAAGGCTATTCACCACGAAGAGCCTGACCGCCTTCCTCTCGCTGAAGCCCTCGTGGCTTACGAAATTCAATCTTTGTTTTTAGGGAGGAAAGTCAGCGATTCGGACCTTCAGTCCCAGGTCGAATTTTGGACCAAGGCAGGTTATGATTTTATCCCCCTTACGGTAGGGATGATGAGTCCTGGTGAGATCACAAAGGAGTCAAGCATCTTTGGTGTCGTCCAAAAAGTTCTGAAGAAGGATAAAGATACAGAAGAAGTCATTCCATGGGATATTGAAGAGAGTGGGGTAATTTCCAATTTAGAAGAATATGAACGATTTCCTTGGGATGAAGCAGCAAAGCTTAATTTCAACAAATTCTATGAAGTCCAATCCTTTCTTCCCAAAGGGATGAAAATTATTGCTTGCTCAGGGAAGATCTTCACGTTGGCCTGGATGCTCATGGGCTTTCAGAATTTCTGTTTAAGCCTATACCTTCAAGAGGAACTATTAAGAAAAGTTTTTCAAAGAATTGGAGAGATTCAACTACAAGGAGTGAACAAGTTGATAGAGATTCCAAATATTGGTGGCCTTTGGGTGGTAGACGATTTATCCTATGGTTCAGGTCCTATGATCGACCCAAAATTTTTGAGGAAATATGTGTTCCCATGGTATGAGGAGCTGGCTTCGATCTGTAAGAAACAGGGCCTTCTCTTAATTTTCCATTCAGATGGCAATATTTGGCCAATTCTCGAAGACCTCATCTCCATCGGCTTCGAAGCAATCCATCCCATTGACCCTACCTGTATGGATATTAACGAAGTAAAGAAGAGAGTGGGTAAAAAGGTAGGTATCATCGGTAATATTGATACTGATTTACTTGCAAACGGTACACCAGAAGAGGTTAGAGAATTGACCAAAAAACGCGTTCAAGAAATCGCTCCTGGAGGAGGGTACGCTTTGGGCTCTGGAAATTCCGTCCCTAATTGGGTACGATTTGAAAACTATCAGGCCATGCGAGATACCGCTATAAGATATGGGGGTTACCCAATAAGCATTTAATTCAAAAGAAATATTTAATCTATGACCCTGATGATGACCCATAAAGAACGAATGTTAAAGGCAGCTCGAGGGGAATGGGCGGATCAGCTTCCCTGGGTTCCAAGGATTGATCTCTGGTATAATTCAAATTCGATGAGAAGGACTTTACCAAAGTCCTTTAAACAGAATGCCTCTTTAGACGAAATTGCCGATTTTATTGGAGGAGGATACCATAAAATTGTTCCAGAATTTTTGAACGTCCGAACCCCAGAAGACAATATTGATCGAGGCCTGGGGATCTATCGTCTCTGGGGAATGGCCTACCGACCCGAACTGGTCAATGTGGATCGGGAGGTTAAAAAAGAGGGAGACACCACCCATGTGACATATCATACTCCCATTGGGTCTGTTTCCTGCAAATACATTTATACTGAAGAAATGAAAAGAGCCGGTGCTTCCATCACCTGGATCACGGAGCATGTCATCAAGGAACCAAAAGACTATAAGATTGTGGGTTACATTTTTAAAAATATAAAGATTCATCCAGATTACGAGAACTATATAGAATTTCAAAATAAAGTGGGAGATAAAGGGTTTGCTGCTGCCTTTGCGAATCTCTCCGCCAGCCCGATGCATCATATTATGAAAGAATTTCTTGATGCCACGACTTTTTATCTCGAGATGTATGATCACCCTAAAGAGATGCAGGCTCTATGTGAAGACATGGAGCCTTACTTTGACCAAGTCTTTCGGGTGCTTGCTGATTCTCCTGCCGAGGTGATCTTTTCTGGTGCGAATTATGACGAAATGATCACCTACCCTCCCTTCTTCCGGGATCATATCATGCCCCATCTTCAGAAGCTTGCGGACATGCTTCATCCTAAAGGGAAACTTCTTCTCTGTCATTGTGACGGGGAGAATAAGGGACTGCTTGATCTCATTCCCGAAAGTGGAATGGACATTGCAGAAGCCATCTGTCCTCAACCCATGACAAAGGTCACGATCAGTGAAGTGAAAAAAGCCTTTAAAGGTAAGGTAACTATCTTTGGAGGAATTCCTTCTGTGGCCCTTTTAGAGGAAAGTATGTCAGATGAGGAATTTGAGAATTTTATGAGAAATCTTTTTCGAGAGATTGCCCCGGGTGATCGATTCATCCTCGGTGTGAGTGATACCACTCCCCCTGACGCTAAGTTTGAAAGACTTCTTAGAATAACAGAGATGGTGAATGAGTGGGGGAAATTACCAATGAAATTTTAAATCCTGAAATTTAATTTAAAAGGGGTAAAAATGTTAAACGAAGAGGTAGATCTTTTTTATAAGGCTTTGAAGGATACAAATCTTTTAACAATCGAACATCTTACTAAGCAGTATATTGAAAAACAGCTTTCTCCTTTGGTCATCCTGAATGAGGGGTTGATTGCAGCAATGGAGAGGATTGGCCAGGAATTTAAAGCCCAACAGATCTGGGTTCCGGAAGTGCTCCTTGCAGCGAGAAATATGCACCGGGCAATCGAAATGCTTAAACCTGAACTAATCAAAACTAAAACGGAACCAAGAGGAAAATTCATCATCGGGACCGTTAAAGGGGATATCCATGATATAGGGAAAAATTTGGTGGTGATAATGATGACAGGAGCTGGATATGAAGTCACAGATTTAGGGATAGATGTCCCCAGAGAAAGATTTCTTGAGGCTATCTCCCAAATTAATCCTGACCTTGTAGGTCTTTCAGCCCTTCTGACCACCACTATGCTTGAAATGGAGAATATTATAAAAGGAATCAGGGAGGCTAACCCATCTCGGCCTAAAGTGATTATTGGAGGAGCACCAGTTACACAAAAATTTGCTGAGAAAATTGGAGCCGATGGTTACGCGGAAGATGCAGTAAGAGCAGTAGAATTAGCTAATCGGCTCCTTAGGGAGAGGTCATGAGCCATCATCTTGATACACCAAAACGACGTGTTCTTTCAGGCTTATTTGGAGGGCGGAGAGGAAATCGAATTGGTGTAGCCAATCCCACTTCGATTATCTCCATTGAATTAATGAAAAAAGTAGGGATCTTTTTCCCGGAAGCACATCTCGATCCACAGAAAATGGCGGAATTGGCCGCCACTGGCCATGAAATCGTTGGTTTCGATTCCATAATGCCCGAGTTCAGTGTCCAGCAGGAGGCAGAAGCCTTGGGTTGTCTGGTGGATTGGGGAAGTCCCAATATGATGCCTGATGCAAAGACCCATCCTGCAAAGGAAGCAGAGGATATCGTTATTCCTGAAAATATTTTGGAAAAACCTTCCATGAAAGTGGTCCTTAAGGCATTGGAAATATTAAGAAAGAATTACGGGGATCACGTGGCCATTATTGGAAAAGTAATGGGGCCATGGACCCTCTCCTATCATTTAGCCGGGGTTCAAGAATTCCTCCTGTGGACTCTCACGGACACGAGTAAAGTTCGCCAATTTCTCGATCGGCTCAAAGAAGTCTCCATTTTATTTGCTAATGCACAATTTCAAGCGGGTGCCGATGTGGTGGTGATTGCTGACCATGCCACAGGGGATCTCGTAAGCCCAAAGACTTACCAAGAATTTTTATTGCCTGTACACCAGGAAATGAATCAAAGGATTGGTGGCCCCACCATCCTACATCTCTGTGGAAATTGTTCCGATAGGCTCAGGCTTTTTGTTGAAGCAAGATTCGATGCCTATCATTTTGAATGGCAGGTAGATGCAAAAATGGCTGTTAAGGTGGTCAATCATGAAATGTCTTTAATTGGGAATATCGCCAATAAAGGGGTTCTTTTTGGAGGAAGCCCGGAAGACGTTTATAAACAGGCACGCTATAGCATAGAGGCAGGGGTTGATATTCTTGCCCCGGAATGTGCCATTCCTCTTCAAACCCCGATTGAAAATCTTAGGGCGATCGTAGAGGCAGCAAAAGAAGGATATCAATAAAGGCACTGAGGCAGAGGGCACAAAGGCACAAAGTTATGAAAACATATAGAGATCTACTCGTTTGGCAAAAGCCAATGCAATTGACCACAGATATCTATCGATTAACTCAAAATTTTCCTAAACACGAAATTTTCGGACTGACCTCACAAATAGGAAGATCTGCTGTGTCGATTCCGAGTAATATCGCAGAGGGATACGGAAGAAATTCAACCCAAGATTATGTCCGTTTCTTGAGAATTGCATGTGGTACTTTATATGAATTACAAAGCCAGTTAGAAATTTCCTCAAATTTGAACTATCTATCGGAGCCTGATTTCAATCAGCTTTTTGAATCAACACGAGAGATTGAAAGGATGTTGAGCAGTCTCATTTCAAAGATCGAAACAAGGATTGACCTTTGTTCCTTCTGCCTTTGTGCCTGTGTGCCTTATTGAATTTAAGTAAAGGAGCAATCCATGCTCATCATTGGGGAATCGATAAATGGATCAATTCCGAAGGTGGGGGAGGCCATATTGAACCGGGACACCCAATTTCTCAAAGAATTGGCAAGGCTTCAATATGAGCAAGGAGCCCAGATCCTGGATGTCAATGCGGGGGTAGCAGGAGGGAATGAACTGGAGGATCTTCCATGGTTAGTCGAAGTGGTTCAAGAAGAAGTTCCCATTCCTTTGATGCTCGATAGTGCCAACCCTGAAGCTTTAAAGACTGCTCTCAAGGTATATCGAAATTCTGAATCCCCGATTCTTAATTCCATCTCCGGAGAAGAGACAAAATGGAACAATCTTTTTCCAATAGTTGTGGAGAATAAGTACAAAGTCGTTGTCCTTCTGATGGATGATCGAGGGATTCCTAAAACCATTGATGAAAGATTAGAGATAGCAAAAAAACTCTATCAGAGATTGACTGAAGCGGGTCTTCCTCCAGGTCACATCTATTTTGATATTCTTGTCCTATCAGTGGCTGTAGAGCCTGAGGCAGGTTTAGTAACCCTTGAGACGATAAAGACCATAAGGACCCATTTCCCTCAATCTCATTTGATCTGTGGAGTGAGTAATGTGAGTATGGGATTGCCAGGCAGAAGATTAATTAATAGGACCTTTCTGATTATGGCGATGTATGCGGGACTTGATACTTTACTGGTGGACGTAAGAGATCAAGCCCTTATGTCTTCGATCTATGCAGCAAAAACCCTCCTCCATCAGGATCCATACTGCCTCGAATATCTCAAGGCTTACCGTGAGAAAAAGATATTGATATAACTCTTCACCATCGCTCATATCACCTTAGGGTGAATTACAATTTCTCCTTGATATTCTCAAATTTGGCTGTAAAATTACAATAATTGGCACAATATCCGAAAAATAAATGGTGCATTAAATGAAACCATTGAAAGTAATTTTTCAACCCTCGGGGAAAAGGGGAGAAATCCAGGAAGGGAAAACCGTTCTTGAGGCTTCAAGAGAATTGGGGGTGGGGATTGAATCTCTCTGCGGAGGGAAACAGACCTGTGGAAAATGTAGGGTAAAAATATTGGAAGGAGAATTCTCCCCCTTTTCTCAGGAAGAAGGTAAATGGATCGGCGAATCGGAGCGAGAGGGTGGAATTCGCCTTGCCTGTTCGGCTCGAATTCTCAAAGACGCTGTAATTTTCATCCCCGAAGAAAGTCTTGCCCAAATCCAAATCATTAGAAAAAGGATTTCCGAAAGGCCGGTCGAGCTTAACCCTACCATAAAATCTTATTTTGTGAAATTGACTCCCCCTTCCTTTTATGATCTTTCGGGAGATTTTGAGAGACTCCAAAAAACTTTATCCGATGCTCATTCCCTTCCCCCCCTTCATATCGATTACCCTGCCCTTTCAAAACTTACAAAGGTATTGCGAGAAGGAGATTGGGAAGTAACGGTTTTTGTATGGATGGACCGTGAAATTCTTGATGTAAAACCCAAAAACAATGTTAAGGTCTCCGGGCTCGCAATTGACATTGGAACCACGACGATTGCAGGTTATCTCTGTGATTTAAAAACCGGAGAGCTCATCGCTACTCAATCCATGATGAACCCACAAGTGATCTATGGAGAAGACGTGATTTCAAGAATCACCTTTGCTATGGATCATCCAGATGGTCTTCAAATCTTGCATCAGGCAGTAATCAATGGATTGAATCAATTGATTCAGCTTATCACCGAAAGTTCAAATACTTCACCAGAGGATATTTATGAATTAACAGTAGTTGGAAATACTGCGATGCATCATCTCTTTTTAGGAATTGATCCACAACCCCTTGGGGTTTCCCCTTTTCCTCCTGCTATCCACCAATCGATGGATATCAAAGGACGAGACCTAAGACTCAAGATCCATCCTTCGGCTAATGTCCATATCCTCCCCATTGAAGCAGGATTTGTAGGGGCTGACAACGTCGGGGTCTTGCTCGCTCTGGAGCCTTATAATCAGGACGATATGGTGTTGATTATCGATGTGGGAACCAATGGGGAACTTGTCATTGGAAATAGGAACCACCTTCTCTCCGCCTCCTGCGCCATAGGCCCAGCTCTTGAAGGGGCCCATATTCAGTTCGGAATGAGAGCGGCCCAAGGCGCCATCGAGAGGATTGAAATCTCCCCTAAAAATTTTGAGGTGAACTACGAAGTAATTGGAAACTCCAAACCCAGAGGGATTTGTGGCTCTGGAATTATTGATGGAGTGGCAGAACTTTATAGGGCAGGAATCATTGATTCAAGTGGTCGTTTTAAAAAGGAGATTCGTTCCCCTCGGTTAAGATGGATAAACGAGAAACCAGAATTTGTGATTGCTTGGAAAGAAGAAACTTCTATTGGGAAAGATATTGTTATTACTCAAAAAGATATCAGAAATGTGCAATTGGCAAAAGCTGCCCTTTATGCTGGAGCCAAATTAATGATGAAAAAATTAGGAATTGAAAAATTGGATAAAGTAATTCTTGCAGGGGCTTTCGGAGCCTATATTCATCCAGAAAAAGCCATGATCCTTGGAATGTTTCCTGATTGTGATTTAAAAAACGTTTTTTCGGTGGGAAATGCAGCGGGCGAGGGGGCGAGAATAGTCCTTCTAAATAAAGAAAAGAGGCTGGAAGCGAACGAAATAGTTAAAAAAATCAAATATGTAGAATTAACCTTAGAGATCGATTTTCAACGGGAATTTGTAGAGGCAATGGATATTCCTCATATGAGAGATTCTTTTCCTCATCTGCATCTGTATCGCCAGTAGCCTGGAACCCAAACTCTTTCCCAGCCATAAGGCGTCCACCTCTCTTCCCAATGACCAGGAACCCATTCCCGATATTCACAATCGTCCCAGTAGTATCTGGGCCCTTCATAATAATATCCTCGAAAAACGATGGGAGGAGGCGGGAGCAACAGAACGGGTGGAGAAACAATGATTCGAAAGCTGAAATGGGAATGAGGACGATAGGGATGGTGTCTGTCCCATGCCGAGGCAATACTGACCGAAAAGAGGAGAATCATTATAAGTAAAACTAAAACTATAGATAAAAATTTAATTCTCATTTTTCTCCCTCCTTATCATCTTTTTTCTGATCTTTTAGACGAACCGCTTCGAAGTTTTATTCAAATCAAAAATCCTTAAGATTTATTAGGTGTTAGACAATCTTCTCTGAAACAGCACTGGAATTGATCACAATAATCTACTGCCGTACCGAAACAATCAAAATTCCCCTCTGCCCTTTGAATTTTTTTAATTAAGGCAGCTTTCGATAGTCCAAACGTGTCTTTTAAACCCAGGGCTTTAGCCTTCTGTCTGACTTCCTGCATTTTCATCTTTTTCCCCTTTCAAATAGAATCTACATAAATTTTTTTATGATTTTCTCCTTTTGTCAAGGGTTGGGGGAATCGGGGATAAAACACCATTAGAGGATGTGGAAGGAAAGGAATTCCTATCGCATTAAGACGGATGGTAAAAAAAGGGCAATCTGGGGGAATACGAAAAGAATGGCTGCACAAAGGACCAAAGCAATGAGAAAGGGAAGGACTCCCCGATAAATGGTGCCGAATGGAATTTTGGTAATATTTTTAACTACAAATACATTGATTGCTACAGGGGGAATAAGGCATCCAATCATGACAAAAATATGGAGAATAACCCCAAACCAGATAGGATCGTAACCCAGTTTAATGATGACCGGGAAAAAAATCGGCGTGGCCAGAACCATGAATGCAAGGTCATCGATAAAAGACCCTCCAATTTCATAGATAATTAAAATAAAAATCATGATTAGAAAGTGTGGGTATGGAAGTCCTGAGATCCAATCCGCTGCAAGCATCGGAATCTTTGTAACAACGAGAAAATGGCCAAAAATGGTGGATCCTGCGATGAGAACCAGTACCATGCAGGCCGTCCGGAGGGCCTCTGCGACAGATTTTAAAAACCCATTAAAATTGATATCTTTTTTAAATATCGAGATAAGAAGAACAGCAAATGTCCCAATACTTCCCGCTTCTGTGGGAGTAAAAAATCCCCAGGTCAGGCCCCCTATGACGATAATAAAGATCACTATCGGCCAAATCACATCCTTCAGGGAGATGAGTCTCTCTCTCCAATTTGATTTTTCCCCTTTGGGTCCCAATATCGGATTAAATCTACACCAACCATAAACGATAGAAAATAAAAAGAGGGTGATGAGCAAACCAGGAAAGACAGCTGCCAAAAAGAGTCTTCCAATCGATTGTTCGGTGATGATTCCATAAACGATCAGGGTCACACTTGGTGGGATGAGGCTCCCGAGAGTCCCAACCGAAGCCACAATTCCTGTTGAAAGTTTCTTGTCATACCCATATCGGTCCATCTCAGGAACTGCAACGCTGGCGAAGGTGGCCGCCGTTGCTGGAGAGGAGCCCGTGATGGCTCCAAAGGCGGCTGCACCTCCGACAGTCGCCATAGCCAATCCCCCAGGGATATGGCCTACAAATTTATAGGAGGTGTTATATAGCCTTCTCGCAATTCCTGCATTAAAAGCAATCTGCCCCATAAGAATAAAAAGAGGAATCACTGTGAAACCATAGGTGGCAAAAACATCAAAAACGTCCTTTGCCAGCAGATTCAAGGCAGCAGGAAGGGATACAATATAGCTAAATCCTAAAAATCCAACAAGAGCCATTGCGAAACCCAATTCGATACCGGTAAGAAACAAGGCCAAAACGACAGCCAGGCCTAAAATACCAATCGATACCTCATTCATACTTTTCCCCGATAATTTTCAATATATCACAGAAGAGAACCAAGGATTGAATGAAACAAGAAACTCCAATGCCATAGGCAACCGGATAAAAGGGCATCTGTAAAGTTAGGGATACTTCTCCTGAACGATAAAGGTCTTTTCCATATAAGAATAAATTCCAGCCGATCAATAGAAAAAGGCAAATGGCGAGGAATCGAGTGGCGATATTAAAAATATTTCTAATAATTTTAGGAAACCTTGAAATTAAAAAATCAACAAAGATATGACCCCTTAGCCATGAAGTATAAGGAAGAGCAAACCCGATGACCACAGCCCCTGAAAAAGCAACCAATTCATAGGTTCCCACAATAGGTCTCCTCAAAAATCTCAAAATGACATCAGAAACCGTAAGTAACATCATAAAAGTTAACGCAATCCCTGCTATAGTATTAAGAAGACGACTTAATCGAAATATCTGACCCAGGAACCCTTTCATCATAAACCTCTAAGCACCTTTTATTTGTGAACAAAAAAGGGGAAGGAAGAGAAAAAAAACTTCCTTCCCCTTTTTATTCATCTTATTTCTGATATTTATATATTGTCTGCAGATAGAAACTGAGAACCTCCTCCCCAGGTAACCCCTTATCCCTCATATTCTTTTTATAGTCGTTGAGGAGAGGACGAACCAGTTTCTCCCACCTCTGGTCCTCCTCTGGCGATAGTGAAATAATTTTATTTCCGCGGGCTACTGTATAATCCCTACCGGCTTTATCGATTTCATCCCATGCTTTTCCCTGTTTCTCAATATATTCTTCATTGACCTGTTCAATTATCTTCTGGATATCCGGCGACAGAGAATTCCATTTTTCCTTGTTCATCACTACAAAAAACCCTGTGCTGTAAGAAGAACCATAATTTTCAATGGTATACTTTACAACCTCTCCCCATTTCCAGCCTTGAAGAGCCTCTTGAGGGGCCATTGAGCCATCGACTACTCCCCTGCTCAATGCATCATAGGTTTCGCCCATAGGCATTGCGACAGGAGTGGCTCCGAGAGCGGCGACAATCTTGGCTGCCATTCCAGTACAGCGAATTTTCATCCCTTTGAGGTCTTCGAGTTTATTGACTGGTTTTTTAGTATGGAGAATCCCGGGTCCATGACCATGAAGATACATAACCTTAACCTCATCTAACTCCTTAGGTATGAATTTCTTATAATACTCATTGATTACCTTGGTCGCAACCAAACCACTCTTGATCCCTAAAGGTAAGTCAGAAACTTCTGTTAAGGGGAATTTCCCCCTGGTATAAGCAAAAACTGACATCCCTATATCGGAAATTCCTTTCACGACCCCATCGTAACATTTATCAGCAGGGGTAAGTGTTCCTCCATAAAACATCGTAATCTGAACTTTTCCACCTGTCCTCTTTTCAATCTCTTTAGACCATTCTGTAGCTAAAACACTGTGCTTATGGGTAGCCGGGAAAAAGATAGAGTAATTGAGCTTAATCTGGGCAAATACAGATTGAGTGCCCATGGAAAAAATAACAACCCATATGGCCAACCCTAACGTTAAAACCTTCCAATTCCTCATAAGTGATCCCTCCTTTCAAGTTTTATAAACCTCCTGAATTGATGCCTCGCTCTTTTTCCAATTTTCACCTCCTTTCTTTGTCCATTTTGACGAAAAAGGAAAACAGAATATTCAGGCTCTTTCAAATGTAAAGCATTGAGAATTTTTTAACAAGTATATTGATAATAAAAATTTTGTCAAGTGGAATTAAAAATGTAGCAATACCTGAGCGAAGGGTTGTAATCATTTTGGTCTGGTAGAGATATTTTCTAACCATGACGGATGGATTACAGGTATTCTTTTCAGTAGAAAGAGGGAATGGTTAGCGAAGGAGATTAAAGTAAGGAAGAGAAGAAAGGGTCAATTTTAAGCTTCTTTAAGACCTCTTTGTGGTGGGAGAGAAAAGTCTCTATCCCCGCTTTTAGTTTTAAAGAGACCATTTTTTCTCGGGGAACTTCATTTTCTAAAAAGGACAATACGCCTCGAATAGTTTCTACGAGTCCCTTGACTAAGTCTTCCTGTTCCACTTCTTTTTTTAGCTCAATCCTCCCTTCTCGATAGTCAAACTCTCCTGCAAAGGGATCTAAAAAATCAAATTGTTCTGATTTCTCTATCAAAACCTTCTTAAAGCTCCTAAGAAACATCCCTTTTTGGGAAAGGGCATCAACGATTCGTTCTGATTCAGAAAGGAACTCCTCTAAAAGAGAAATCGTCTCCTTCATGACCTCGTTAGAAGGAAGACTTTTTCCCTCTTGAGGATTGGGGGAGACACTTTCTCCTTCCTTTTTTAATCGGATTGGCTCACTCTCCTTCTCAGGGAGCACTTCCTCTTCTTTCATGGCTGAAAGTTTTTGGAAGGATTCTTTACCTTCCCTTCCATAAACATTGAAGAGAGCTCCATGTGTCTTGACATTTTCGATAAAAATCTGTATCGACATTCTACCAAAAACCGCAGGACCATTTTTAGGAAGAGTAAACATCTCTATAGGTTCTCCCCCCTCAAGAAAGATTACCCCCATGGGCTGCTGGTCTTTGTTCATCACCTCGATAAATCCATTATGCCTTCCTTCCTTTAATTTACATAGAAGTTGATCAAAGTGAATAAAATTGGTAGATAGACCCTTAAACAAAGGCACACACCTTAAATTATTGGCAAGAAGAATGACTTGCTCAGGAAGCAATCGGTAAATGCTGAGAATCCCATCCTTTTCGTTTGCCAAACGAAAGAGGTGCTGGATTGCCTCCTCTCCAAGAATCCTATTGGAACCATTGTCTCTAATGGCTTCGGCGTCTACCACCTGCCCTGAATCGATCAGGAAAATTCCTCTGGTATCCAGAAAATCGATTTCGATCGTTCCGCTGAAATTCTCTAACTTCAGAGTAGAAATGAGGGCTGAGAGATCTGTAAATGAAGTCGAAAGATTTTTATGAACCACTTCCCCTTTTGGGAAAATCATTTTGAATCCCCTGAAGGGCTTTATGCCCTGGTTTCCCTTCTTTTTTGCAATCTTTCAATAGCCGCCTTTACACTGGCCTGCATCCTTTCGATGGACTCTGCTAAAACGGCAACCTCTCCTTTTGCCTCTACCCTCACAGGAGTATCCAGCTCCCCTAAGCTGATCTTATCGGCGACTTCGGAAAGATAGAGGATCGGCTTGACCACGGAACGGGCGAAAAAGAAAATCCTGACCAAAAGGATAATAAGGACTCCCAGAATCACGATAAGGAAAATCTTCGTTCGATTCTCATACTCTTCCAGATATCTTGCCTCAATCAAATTCATTTTCGCCTCAATGGCCTTTGAGGGTTTAGAAAACTCATCAATATAGGTCGTCGCAGCAACAATCAGATTTGTATCTTGCACAGGACTGAGGTACATATACTTAGGACGGATCTTTCCATCGGCATCCTTCCAGTCATAATAACCGTGAGCTGGTCCTTTCAAACTCGCCTCAAGGATCTTCCAGAATGCAGGCAGTTTTTCTGAGAGTTGATGTAAATCCATTCCCACGATTTTAGGATTCACATGAAAATAGTTGATCGCATTCGTATCATGGACAGCCGTATAACCTGTCTCACCTACTTTCTGAACGGCGATCTCTTTTAGCCAGGGATCTTTCAGTAGATCTTCCCACTTTTTCTTGGGATGCAACTTAATATAAATCTCCATCTGCTTAGCCACGTCAATTGCTTTCTCTCGAATAACCTTCTCCCCCAGCTTGTCCAAAGAAGTCTTTGACTCATGAAGCGCCGTCGCGGTTAATTCTCTGAGGCTTTCTGATCCCATATCTTTGATACTGGTGAATCGAAATGTCCCCAGATCCCAGCTATAAAAGATCAGTCCCCCTATGATAAGAAAGGCAATTAAAATCGGAACGATTACTCCCAGAAGTAATTTTGGGAACAACCCTAAACCTGTTTTTTTCCTGGTTGCCATAGAGACCTCCTTACCGCCCTCTAAATCTCTAACTCAGAGCTTTCGTCATGACTTGAATAAACTCATTCCTTTTAAATGGATTTGGAATCTCTGCGCTTAAAGACTCGATCAACGAGATGGCCTGTTCATTGGGAAAAGAACCCCTCGTCTGGCCAAACTCTTCAAGCTTATCTTCAATGACGAAGGGAGCTACAGGACCGATGGCCTTTTTTAATTCCATTTCTAATAGAAGAAAAAAATGTTCTCCTACGGCTCTCTTCTGAACGGGCTTGGAATCTTCAATGGCTTCGATTAACCCTAATTGAAGGAGCTGGTAGGTTGTCTTCAAAAGTTTATAATCATCCCATTTAAGGATCTTCCCAATTTCAGAAATCGTCTTACCCCCATTGGTTAAGGCCAGGAGATTCCATTGGTCCGCCGTAATATTTTTATCTCTTCCATCGTTTTGGATAGAAAGCCGAAAGATGCAACTTCCAGAAGGAATCGATTCGAAAATCTTTTCCAGCTCCTGTTTCCTTGAGGACCAATTTAAAAGGAGTTGCTCGGTCTCAATCGAAATAGTCTTCTCCTTCGGGATGAAATCTGGGTCAAAGATTACCTTCCCGCTCCTCAAGCCCATCAAGAAAAAAAAGCCACATTCCCCACAAAAATGTTCCGTTTTTGCATGGGCTATATTTCCCGCATCAAGATAGATCTCTCCGCTTTCTTTCCCTCTGATCAAAATCCTACCTGTAGCTCTCTCAATAAGTAAAGGCTTAAGGAGATCAAAAAGTTTCAATTGACCGAGATCGCCAAGATATCTCTCTGACACAACGAGGGTTTAAGCAAATTGAATGCCAAAAAATGGTTGGTAATCATTTAAAGGAATAAATATTTAACCTGTTGAAAATTAAATATTTTCTCTTTTAGAGGGAAATGAGTTTAACGAAGAAATGTAATGGTATGATCAATAATTGGTAAAAAATTGGCCATTTTCGTCAATTATCCTTACTTTACTTCAATAGACATAACCATATCCATAAAACTCTTTTTGAATAATTCGTAAATTCTTTTTTCATTACCGGAAAGTCTATCTTTTTCCCAATCTCTTCCTTCTGTGGAGACTTTCAGCCCAAACGATTCAATCTCTTTTGAGTAACGAATTAACACTGCATGTTCTCCTAAATAAATAAACTGACATTGTCCCTGTAAGGCCCATGCGTGAGGAATGGAAATCCCTTTCTGGATAATGGATTGGAGAGAAGAAGCCTTTGGGTTCCATGCCATCAATTGGGTGAGATATTCGATCTCGAGATCCCCTTTCTTTATCTTCCCCTGTGAATAGGTTCTTTTCTCAGTATAGGGTTTAAGAGGCGGAGCACTCATCGGAGAGGCCTGGGGATTCGTTTTATCTGCGATCTGAAGGATGAACATCTCCTCTAACCTTTTTCCCTTTTCCTTGATATAGAAGAAAACCCTCGTTCGGGAACTCTCCTTGGGGTTCTCGTGAGAAAAAGCGTGAATGAGACGAAATTCCGAGGGAAACCTCATTGAAAAAGGAGGCTTATATGAAATTAACTGGTTCCCTTTTGTTTCAAGTTCTTTCGCTCTGAGAGATTCCGTCCATACTATCCATATACCAATGAACAAAAGAAAAATAAAGAATTTCTTCATCTACATCCTTTCGAATCTGCTCAATCTGTCGTCTTTTTATTTAAATGTTCAACCCTTCCGCTTCTCAAAAGATAAGTCTTTACCGGAAGTAAATCAAGGATACTTTACTTCAAAAGAATTTTTTCTGTCAATATCCTTTTCATTTGACAACCAAGCTTTATTCTAATTAAGATTTTAATTAGATTTGAATTAAAAATTTAGAATTTTCAAGATGGATCTTTATATCAATTCTAATGGAGAAAAAAATCCATTCAAAATCCCGAGGAGCTGGAATCTCATGACCTCTCAGGATAAACCTCCTTTGAAGGGAATCTTAGACGTAAAAGGAGAGATTCAAAAAGCCCTGGATCATCCAATAGGCTCACCAAAATTATACGCAGGTGGTCTATTTTAAGGAACTCTTTGAAAAATTCAATGTCTATCACGTGACTGAAGGGCTATCCCCGGAACAGGTCAGAATGATGAAATTCAAATATTCACCCACTCTTGAAGAGGCTATAGATCAAGTTTTCAAAAGAATACCCGAGGCAGATGTAGCAGTCTTCCCTTCCGGCGGGAATCTTATCCCTGAAGTTCTTTGATAAAGGAGCTTAAGCCATGTTGAGCAGAAGAAGATTGATATTGACGGCAATGGGAACATTCCTCTCTTTCCTCCTTCAACCTCTCTCGGTAGTCTTAGCGAAGGTAAAAAAGATTCTTGCCAGAGGTTTCTCCAGGGAGAAGATAAAAGATATGAATCCCGAAGAGATTGACAATCGAGAGCTTGAAATCGATCCAATTGAAAGTTTCGGAACGATGGGCCCCACGGATGTGACGATTGACCCTCAAACCTACAAACTGAAAGTATCGGGGAAAGTGGAACGTCCCCTTGCTTTAAGCTACGATCAGATTCTCAAATTTCCTTCAACCAAAGAAACGGTCCTTCTGATTTGCCCCGGTTACTTTGCCTATAATGCTCAATGGACAGGTGTAAACCTGAAGACCCTGATTCAAGAATCCCGAGTCAAAAAAGAAGCAAAATTTGTTGATATCCGGGGAGCTTATGAAAAAGTGGTGAGGGTCCCTTTAAAAGATCTGGATCGAAAAAAGATCCTCCTGGCTTATCAGGTAAATGGGAAGAGTCTTCCAAAGCCTCACGGTTTTCCTTTAAGATTGGTCTACGAAGGGGCTTACGGATATGAGTGGGTCAAATATATTGAAGAGCTGGTCATCTCCTGAGGACCTTCTCTTCAGTGGACTTTCTTTTCATAGCCCTCCCAGTATTTATCTTTCAAACCCTTTTTGTGAATCTTTCCAGAGCCTGTCCTTGGAAGAGCATCCATAAAATCAATAGATTTAGGGGCTTTGTAATGAGCCATTCGTTCTTTGCAGAACCGGATGATCTCTTCTTCGGTGGCCTTATGGCCGGGTTTTAGGACCACGACTCCCTTAACGGCTTCTCCCCATTTGGGATCCGGCACTCCGATCACCGCACATTCCAGGATGCTGGGATGCATATAGAGAACATTTTCAACCTCTGTCGAGTAGACATTCTCTCCCCCCGTAAGAATCATATCCTTTTTCCGATCCACAATTGTCACGTAACCCTCTTCGTCAATCACCGCTAAATCTCCTGTATAAAGCCATCCATCCTTGATGGTCTTCTCTGTCTCTTCAGGTAATTTCCAGTATCCTCGGGTTACGATATCCCCTTTAACAATAATCTCTCCCACTTCTTTCTCGTCCTTCTTCACTTCTTCCCCTTTATCATTGACTACTTTCAGCTCTACTGCGATAAATTCCCTCCCTGTCTTTGATTTGATTTTTAACTGTTCTTCAGGCGGAAGGGTTCTTAAATGGTTTTTTAAGATAGAAAGAGTCAGGTAAGGACTCGTCTCCGTCATCCCGTAGGTCTGGATGTAATCACATTTAAAGGTCTCAATAATCTTTCTAACCACTTCTGGAGCAATGGGGGCCCCGCCACTGAGGAGGACTCTCAAACTACTATAATCGAATCTCCCAACTTCAGGATGGTTGACCATCAGGTTGAGCATGGTGGGGATGAGATTGGTAAGGGTGACCTTTTCCTTCTGAATCGTTTCCAGTACCACCTTCGGATCAAACTCTCTTACCATTACATGAGTTCCTCCCACCCAGGTAATCGCCCAGGTCGCCCAGGCATCTGCAAGATGAAAAAGAGGGGCCACATGGATCCATACATCTCGATCCGTTAGGTGAATCTCCGCGATCGTCCCGAGGGCATGGGTCATCACATTTTTATGAGTGAGCATCACACCCTTTGGTCTCCCCGTAGTTCCGCTTGTATAGTAAATCTGTGCAAGATCCTCTCCATCCATCGGGATCTCGGGGAAAGGTTCTCCCTTTGATTGAAGGATCAATTCTTCATAATTCAAATTTCGAGCCTCCTTAGGGATCTTCTCATCTCCAGTCCAAATCAAATTCTCAATCTGGGAGGTCTCCCCTCTCAGCCCCTCTATCGTTTTCTGAAATATGGGATCCACGATCAGAATCTTTGCCTCCGAATCCTTAAGAATGAATGAAATCTCTCCAGGGGAAAGCCTATAATTAATTGGAACAGAAATCGCTCCGATAAGGGAGATTCCATAATAAGCCTCTAAGAAATAGTGACAATTGGGATGAAGAACCGCGACCTTGTCTCCCTTTTTAATCCCCAGTCGAGTCAAGCAGTGAGCAAGTCGAAAAACTCGATTGGTGAATTCCTGATAGGTGAAACGCCTCTCTCCACAGACTACCCCCTCCTTGTAAGGAAAGAGTTTTGAGGCCTTTTTTAAGGTTTCCGGGATAATCATCCTTCCTCCTCCAGGATCCTATAAGTCTTCTTCACTTTTGGTCAGATCTTCAAACCGGATATCGAGGCCAAGGATTCCTTGGATTTCTCCCACCTCATTCCGGATGGGGCCCGAAACGGTGATACAGAGAACCCCCGTGTGCTTTGAAGAGTAAGGATTGGTGACATGAATCTTTCCGTCTTTCAGGGGCTCAATGAACCATGGACGATTGGAGTAGTTTTCTCCTGGAGGGATATTCTCATATTTGGCCTGATCGATTGGCTGAACGATCGTACGGGTGATCTTGATTCCGTGGATGTTTACAACATAGACATACTGGAGATAGGGATATTCATCAAGCAAGGATTGAAGAACCGGTTCGATCTGGGAAGGCTCCATCGATTTGAGTTCAGGCCTCTCAATGACCCGCTCCACGATATGGGCAGCCATCTCATAGGCCCTCTTCTTTAACCGATCAAATTCAGAGACGAAAAATTCGGGCAGGTATTTCCGGACCACCTTCTCCATCTCCTGGTCTGAGATGGCGGTCGTTCGCCCCTCCTCATACTGTTTCATTACCCAGCGATTGATTTTCGCTATTCCCGGATGAGTCTTTTCTACTCGATCCTTTCCGGTCAGGGAGAAATGGGAGTTGATCCACTGGGCAATCCCTGCAAGTCCTGATTTGTCATTGATGGAGATTGAGATAGGTCGATTCAGAATCTTTGAAGTATTAAAAATATTATAAATCTCCTCGTTCTTTAGAATCCCATCCGCATGGATCCCCGCACTTGTGGCATTGAAGTTAGCTCCGACAAAAGGGGTATTGGGGGGAATCGAAACGCCTACATTTCGTTCCAGATAATTTCTGATCTCTGTGATCATGGTGGTATCGATCCCATGATCATGACCCATCAGGCTGATATATTCGATGATTAACCCTTCCACCGGAGCATTTCCTGTTCGTTCTCCAAACCCTAAAAGGGTGCCATTGGCACCTGCACAACCATAGAGCCAGGCCGTGGTCGCATTGATCAAGGCCTTATAAAAATCGTTGTGACCATGCCATTCGAGGTTTTCAGGAGGAACCCCTGCATCATCGATCATGGCCCGGATGATTTTCGGCACCCCTCTGGGAAGGGAAGCCCCTGGATAGGGGACCCCAAAACCCAGGGTATCACAAAGCCGGATCTTGACCGGAATCTTTGCCTCTTCAGAAAGGCGCATCAGGTCCTGAGCAAAGGGGACACAGAATCCATAGATATCGGCTCGAGTAATGTCTTCAAAATGACATCGAGGAATGATCCCCAGTTCGAGTGCCGAAGAGACAATCGAAAGATACTCCCTTAATGCAACCCTTCGATTCTTCTTAAGTTTCAAAAAGATGTGATAGTCAGACACAGACGTTAAGATTCCTGTCTCTTTCAATCCCATCTCTTTAACCAGTTTGAAATCCTCTTTGACCGCCCGAATCCAACCGGTAATCTCAGGATAACGATAATTTCTCTCCTGACATCTTCGTACCGCTTCCTTATCCTTTTCACTATAAAGGAAAAATTCACATTGCCGGATGACTCCGTTTACGCCTCCTAAGCGGTGAAGCATGTCATAAAGATCTACAATCTGTTCGACGGTATAAGGGGGTCGGGCCTGTTGACCATCCCTGAAGGTCGTATCCGTAATAAAAATCTCCTCAGGCGGATCTGGAAACACAAAACGATTGTCAAACTCGACCTTACAGACCTCATCATAGGGAAAGATATCCCGATAGAGATTCGGCTCCTGAACGTCTAAGAGAGGATAGGGTCCTTTAGGAGATTTTATCTGGAATACTTTCTTTTTTCGGGTGACTGTCATTCTACCTCCTTCAAGAATTTAGATTTTCAGCTTTATCCACAGTTCATCGAGCTGTTTTGGGCTTACCCTGGACGGGGCGTCGGTCATCAGACAGGTGCCCTTCTGGGTCTTTGGAAAGGCAATTACATCCCGAATCGAATCAGAATGGCTCAAAATCATCACCAGCCGATCAAATCCAAAGGCGATTCCTCCATGAGGGGGTGTTCCATACTCAAGGGCCTCTAATAAAAATCCAAACCTTTCTCGGGCCTCTGTCTCATCCATCCCTAACTTTTCAAAAAGAAGAGCCTGAACCTCCTGAAGATGATTTCTTATACTCCCTCCTCCGATCTCCGAGCCATTGAGAACCAGATCGTACGCCTTCGCCTTGACCTTCTCTGGATGATTCCTGAGAAGCATAAGGTCCTCATCCCGAGGGGCAGTAAAAGGATGATGAACGGCGACGTAACGCCTTTCAGCCTCATCATATTCCAGTAAAGGAAAATCGACAATCCAGACAAATTGAAATTCATCCTCTGGAATCAGTTTCATCCTCTCCCCGATATGAAGCCGAAGATTGGCAAGGGATTGGTTCACTACTTTATAAGGCCCAGCCACGAAGAGCAGGAGGTCACCTTCCTTGGCCATCATCTTTTTCTCTACACCCCTTTTCTCCTCCAGGGTTAAGACCTTCTCAAGCAATGAATCCCATCCTTCCCTTTTAATTCTCGCTGAGATCAATCCCTTAGCCCCATAAGTTTGAACAAAGTGAGTAAATTCTTCAATATCTTTCCTCGAAAAATTCCCTCCCCCTTTCACATGGATCGCCTTAATGACCCCTCCTTCCTTAACCACACTTTGGAAGGTTTTAAAATCAGAAAACCTTAGTTCCTCCGTCAGGTCATACAATTCTAATCCAAAACGGATATCCGGTTTATCTGTCCCGTAACGGTTCATGGCCTCTTCATAGGTGAGAACAGGAAAAGGGGTCTGGAGCTCCCTGTGGAGCACCTCCTTAAAGAGGTGAACCATCAGACCCTCCATGATGTGCTGAACATCCTCAATCGTGACAAAAGACATCTCCACATCGATCTGGGTAAATTCAGGTTGACGATCCGCCCTTAAATCTTCGTCCCGAAAACATCGGACAATCTGAAAATACCGATCGTACCCAGAAATCATTAAGATCTGTTTAAAGAGCTGAGGGGATTGGGGAAGGGCGTAAAAGTGTCCCGGATTGAGACGACTGGGGACTAAAAAGTCCCTCGCCCCTTCTGGAGTACTTTTGGTGAGCATCGGAGTCTCAATCTCAAGGAACCCTAAGCGATCAAAGTAATTTCTGACCTCTCTGGCGAGATGATGTCTTAATATCAAATTCTTTTGCATCCTTGGCCTTCGAAGGTCGAGATATCGATACTTCAATCGGGTATTCTCGGCCACCTCTTCTTCATCCTCAATTTGAAAGGGAGGATTTTTGGAAGGATTGAGGATCTTGAGTTCCTCTACCCATACCTCGATCTCCCCCGTAAGGAGTTTTGGGTTCTCTGTTCCTTTTGGCCTCGAAACCACCTCTCCCCGAATTCCAATGACATATTCATTGCGAAGGAGCTGGGCTTTTTCATGAGCCTTTGGATTGATTTCCGAATTGAAGACGATCTGAACGATCCCCTGGCGGTCTCTCATCTCAACGAAGATCAGACCTCCGAGATCCCTTCTTTTCTGGACCCATCCCAAAAGGGTCACCTTTCGTCCTACATCATTCTTCCGGAGATCGCCACAATAATCCGTTCTTTTGAAATCTCCTAACAGTTCGACCATAAGGATTTCCGATCAATTTAGTCAGTAATATTAACTGAATCCAAAAGAAGGGTCAAGAAACTACAAGACCCTTAAAAGAAATCCTTTAAGATATTCACCCTCCGGATGAAATAGTGAAAAAAGATGATCGATGGGTTGTCCCCGCCTGGCAAGAAGTTGAACCTCCCTTCCAGAATCACAAGCCGACGTAAAAATAACCTTCTGGAAGAGATCCCAACCGATATGGTGGGAGCAAGAGAAGGTAAGAAGAAGTCCATCGGGTCTTAAGAGTCGAAAGGCCTGGAGGTGAATCTCCTTGTAACCCCTCAATGCCCCTAAAAGTTCACCTTTCCTTTTGGCAAAAGGGGGTGGATCAAGAACGATAATATCATAGGAGGAAGACTCGAGACCTCTCAATACCTCAAAGGCATCCCCTTTGATTAGCTGAAGGGGAAGATGGTTTAACTCATTCAGCTCAAAGTGCTCCTTTGCTCTTTTGAGAGCATCCTCTGAAGAGTCTATAAGGGTGAGTTCCCTTGCTCCTCCTCGCGCAGCATGAATGGAGAAGGCCCCTGTATAAGAAAAACCATCCAGGATCTTCTTCCCTTTGGTAAACTCTCTTAAAAATAAGCGATTCTCTCTTTGATCCAAATAGAAACCGGTCTTTTGTCCCCCCCTCACATCCACTCGAAAACGGGAGCCATATTCTTCAATCTCTTGAAGTTCGTTCATTTCTTTCCCGAAGAGGAGACCTTGGGATTCCTTTAAACCCTCCTCCTTCCTTAATGGAGCATCACTTCTTTCATAGATGGTCCGGGGTGAGAAATGTTCGATCAGGATCTTGGTAATGAGACCTTTTAATCGGTCCATCCCGGCCGTCGTACATTGGAGGACCAAGAGATCTCCATACCGATCGATCATCAATCCTGGAAGAAAATCCCCTTCTCCATTGACCATCCGATAGGCATTCGTCTTTCCCTTAAACCAACTCTCCCTGAAGTGCACGGCCTTCAGAATTCTCTCTTTAAAAAAGTCCTCTCCTAAGACTTCCTTTTTACGGGTAAGAAGACGAACAAGAATTTGAGAGTGAGGGTTAAGGTGACCAATTCCTATAAATTCTCCCTCTTTCGAATAAACCTCTCCTTCATCGCCGGGAGTAACCTCCCCCTCGATTTTCTCCACCGCTCCGGAGAAAACCCATGGATGTCCTCTCAGAAGGGGTTTCTCTCTTCCACGTTTTAAAATCACTTTTGGAAGATTCCTCATTTTTATGAAAATAAAAAGGGGGTGGGGAAAGATCTCCTATTCCTAATTATCTCATGTTCTAATCTTTTCTCTGGTAGGCCCTTTCAATGAGATTATTAATAAATTCTGTATAGGTCATTCCCCGGGCCTGAATGGCCCTGAACATCCCTGATTGAGGGGAGATATCTGGATTGGGATTCACCTCCAGGATATAAATTTTCCCTTCCGAATCCACACGCAGATCCACTCGAGCGTAATCTCGACAACCAAAGAGTTTAAAGGTTTTTATAGCTAAATACTCAACCCTCTTTTGTAGAACCCAATCCAGAGGTGCAGGACAGATGGGCTTTGACTTCTGATACTCCATGCTTTCTGGAACCCACTTCGCTTCATATCCACAGATTTTGGGGATTCCTTCGGGAAACTCTGAATAATCGATCTCAGAGATGGCGAGGACCTCTACTCCCCCATTCCTCTCCATGAGACCTACATTGAGTTCTCTTCCTTCGATAAATTTCTCTACAAGAGCAGGTTGTCGATATTTGGTGAGGATATATTGAATCTGGCGATTTAGACCCTCATTGTCATAAACGACACTCTCCTTTGAGATTCCAAGGCTCCCATCCTCATGAAGGGGCTTAACGATTAGAGGAAAGAGGTTTCCTCGAAGGGGAGGGGTTTCTTCGTCAAAGATCCTGTATTGAGGGGTGAGCATTCCATGGGAGGTAAGGATATCTTTCACTTTCCCCTTGTCCAGACACAATCCAAGGGTCAATGGTGGAGAACCCGTATATGGAATTCGAAAGAGTTCTAACAACGCAGGGATACTCATTTCCAGCGAAGCCTTTCCATAAACACATTCACACAAATTAAAGACCACATCCGGTTGGATCTCTTTCAGGGATTGAATCACTGGTTCAATTTCATTTTGGAGGGCTATGACAAAAGGTCGATGTCCTATATCAATGATAGCCTCTTTGACTGCCCCAATCTCTTCAAGGACCGCCCTTTCAGCAATAAAATCCCTCTCTTCACCTCTATCGAGTCTCTCAAGAAGATTGTATAGAATGGCAATCTTTAACCATTGTTTGGGCATCTCTTCACCTTCATGATGGAGGAAAAGATTATCCTATGAGCTTTCGAGTAGCGGCTCTTCTCTCTCCCATCAACCTGGTTTTCTTGAATTCGATGACATTGGGTTCCGGATATTCGTAGACCTTCCCTTCATAGTTTCTTAACACCATCTTCCCCTTCTCTCTTGAAATCACGTAATTGGGTTCCACAGGGATTTTCCCTCCTCCTCCTGGAGCATCCACCACGAAAGTAGGAACCGCATAGCCGGTGGTGTGACCCCTCAATTTCTCGATAATCTGAACCCCTGTGGCGATAGAGGTTCGAAAATGTTCCGTCCCCATGGCCAAATCACACTGATAGATATAATAGGGACGAACTCGAATCTTAAGAAGCTCATGCATCAACTTTTTCATAATCTGGGGCTTGTCATTGATCCCTTTAAGGAGAACGGTCTGACTTCCGAGAGGAATGCCACTGTCTGCTAAATCATTACATGCCCTTCTGACGGCCTCGGTAATCTCCCTGGGATGGGAAAAATGAATGGACATCATTAAAGGATGATACTTCTTTAACATCCGTAACAGCCCTGCTGTGATCCTTTGAGGGAGAGTCACTGGGACTCTTGTTCCGATCCTAAGGATCTCAATATGGGGGATAGCTCTCAAACGACTCAAGATTTCTTCCAATCTTTCATTTTCGAGAAGGAGTGGATCTCCCCCTGAAAGAAGGACATCTCGAACCTTTTTGTGAGTTTTTAAATATTTCAATACCTCTTCAAAGTTCCCCTGGGTGATCGAACGTTCCGAAGTCCCGACCAAACGCCTACGGGTGCAGTATCGGCAATAGACGGCACACTGGTCGGTGACCAGCAGGAGGACCCGATCCGGATAACGATGGACCAATCCTGGTACAGGGGAATCCTTATCCTCCCCGCACGGATCAAACATATCATTCTTTGAGAGATGAAGCTCCTCTTTCGTAGGAATGGCCTGTCTCCGAATGGGGCAATTCGGATTCACGGGATCCATCAGACTGAGGAAATAGGGGGTAACGGCTAAGGCCAATCTTCCCTTGGAATGTCTGATTCCCTCAATTTCGTCTGGAGTCAACTCTAAGATCTCCTTCAGTTGATCAAGTCTTGTCACCCGATGTCGAAGTTGCCATCTCCAGTCATTCCAATCTTTTTCTGAAACCCCCTTCCAGTAGGATGGAACGGTTTCCTTGACCTCTTCCGTTCCTTTTCTCTCTTCCGGAACCGGAAAGAGATAAAGCTGTAATGGCCGTTCGATGACCCTTTGGGGCATGGATAAATTAATGTCTGAGGCTGTCTCCATCTTCACTCCTTCCTGCATTCTTACCCTCAGGAATTAGATCCCTTGGAAACAAAAAAGGAGATATCCTTCGATACCTCCTCTATCAGGACCCAATGGAATCCTTCTCCTTCCTGATAAGCTGACATGCACCTTTTTTTCTTTCTAATTCTAATCATCTTCCTCCTGAAGGATTCTTACTTTCAAACATTTAAGTTGGCGCCTCCTCCAAAGAGTATAGGCGCCAACTTTCTCTAAAATCGAACTTCTTCTGCCCTCCTCCCGTAATTAATTCTTCGGAGCTTCAGCAGGTTTTTCAGCTGGTTTTTCTTCTGGAGCAGGTGCGGGTGGAGGTGCCTCGGCAGGCTTCTCAGCCGGTTCCACTTCTTCTTTCGGTTTTTCCGGTGCCTTTGCTTTACATCCAATCCCTACCGCAACAAAATTAATTGCCAAAACCAATGCAAGTAGAAGAAAAACCCATTTTCTCATCTCCTTTCACCTCCTTTCTGGTTGAACCTGGGTTTCTGACCTCTTTTTTTCTGAAATGGGAAATTTAATCTCTTCAGAAAAGGGGATCCCCTTGATCACCTTTCTTAAAATTCCCGGTTCCACAGGTTTCTTGATAATTCGATGGACTCCCGATTGTTTCAATCGTTCTTTGAGTTCATCTGTAAGGAGAGGACTCATCAGAATAAAACGGTCATTCCACTTCTTTACCAATGGAAGCCATTTCTCGATGGACTCTAATTCCAGATCTGCCAATATCATTCCCTTTCGAATCTCCTTCTTTCTGTTTTCAAGCTGAAGGAGATCCTCCACTTCCTCAACCTGAAAACCATATTTTTTTAAAATCTTACTCAGGCTGAGCCTTACAAATTCATCCCTATCAAGGATAAAAGCCCACTTTATCTTTTTTTTCATCCCGAAAAATATATCTCAAATTTCGTGCCAAACAATTTATAAAACCAAAATACCTATTTTTCAAAAAGTTCAATAATATTAAAAGATTAAAAATATCCTGAAATCCATTCTCCAATACTTTATTTTTAAATTCACCCAAAATAATGTAAAAGTGACCATTTAATTTTTTAAAAAAAGAGGCAAAGTGTCATTATTCTCTTTCTTTTTTATGTAAAGAATGACTATTTGTCGCTGTTTTTAATATTAAGAGATTGTTCGTTCTCCTTCAATCTCCCTTATTTTTCTATGAATCGTCCGGACATTGATTCCTAAAAGTTTTGCTGCTTTTCTCTTATTCCCTTTTGTTGCTCTCAGGGTTTGGAGCAACATCTTTCGTTCTATCTCTTGCAGAGGAGTTCCGATCTTAAAAGGAACGACCTCTGGAACCCCCGAATATTCTCGAATCTCTTGCGGAAGGTGAGGGAGGTCCAATACCTCGGGATGATTGACCACCAAGGCTGATTCAATCGTATTCTCGAGTTCCCTCACATTACCACTCCATTGATAGTCCATTAAACGATTCAATGCCCTTTGAGAAACCCCTTTCACATTCATACGGTATCTCTGATTAAATTTCTCAATAAAAAAATTCACCAAAAAGGGAATATCCTCTTTCCGTTCCCTTAAAGGAGGGAGCTTGATGTTCACCACATTGAGTCGATAATAGAGATCCTCCCGAAAATTTCCTTTTCGGACTTCCTCCTGTAAGTCCCGATTACTCGCCGCGATGATTCGGATATCGACCTTAATGGTCTTATTTCCCCCCACCCTTTCGAATTCACCTTCCTGGAGAACCCGGAGAAGTTTGATCTGGGTGGAAGGAGGGATATCTTCTACCTCATCCAAGAAGAGCGTTCCTTCATGGGCCATCTCAAATCGACCCTTTCTTGAAGCAATAGCTCCGGTGAAAGCCCCTTTCTCATGACCGAAGAGTTCACTTTCGATAATCCCCTCGCTCAAGGAGGCGCAACTGACTTTGACAAAAGGTTTTGAGGCTCTTGGGCTGTGATAATGAATCGCATTGGCAATCAATTCTTTTCCTGTTCCACTCTCTCCAATGATCAAAACAGAGCTATCATAAGGGGCAATATGGCGGATCAGGTCGAAAACCTTCACCATCTTCTCACTTTTCCCCACGATATTTTTGAAATGAAACCGATCCTCCAATTTTGACCGAAGATCACGATTCTGAATCACCAGGGTCTGTCTCTCCAAAGCCCTTTCCACGAGAAGAGAGATCACCCTCGGGTTGATTGGTTTCTCAATAAAATCGAAGGCTCCTAATTTCATGGCCTGAACTGCTTTCTCAATCGTCCCCTGAGCAGAAATGACAATGACTTCTGTCTCAGGTTTAAGATTCTTTATCGCTTCCAGAAGGGCAATCCCATCCATTTTGGGCATCACCAGATCTGTAATCACCAGATTGATTTCCTGCTGGCGAAATAGCTGAAGGGCCTCTTTTCCGTTGGTCGCAAATAGGGTCTTATAACCTCTTCTCTTCAAGAGGAGGCAGAGGCTTTCTCCAACCCGAAGATCATCCTCTACTACCAGAATGACTTTTGTCTCCACAGAGGCTCCAAATACCTCCACAGGATTGAAATGGTTCTATTCTCTAAATATTGGGCTCAAACTTTAATAATGGATGACTTCAACCTCCTTTTGAATGAAGGGGAAGCCTTATCCTGAACGTGGAACCCTTGTTAAGTTCACTCCTCACGGAGATCTCCCCCTGGTGATCGGAGATGATCTTCTTGGCAATCGAAAGGCCCAACCCTGATCCTGAAGGCTTGGTACTAAACATAAAGTCAAAGATTTTAGGGAGGTGTTCTTTAGCAATTCCCACCCCATTGTCCTGGACCACAATAAAGACATTCTTCTTCGAAGCTCGTGTATAGAGATGAATCTCCCCTTTTTCAGAAACTGCCTGAATACTATTAATGATTAGATTAGAGACGGCTAAATTAATCTGACTCACATCGACCTTGACCATGGGAAGATTCTTTTGGAAATGGGTTTCAATCCTTGCGTTCTTGATCTGGGCATCGGGTCGAAGAAGACGAACGATCGATTCCAGCATTTCATTGAGTTCTACCCATTCAAATTTTAAGGGCGGGAGACGATTAAAATCCAGGAAGTCCTTAAGATTATTCTCCAAGCGCAGAGTCTCGTAGCTAATAAAGTTAAGGAGGGACTGAATCTCCTCTTTCTTACTAAAATGAGCATCCTCTTTCAGCTCCTCTCTTAAAAGTTCGATGTTGATATTTAGGGAACTCAACGGGTTTCGAATCTCATGGGCCATCCATCGGGCTAACAACCCAATGGTCGAAAGGTCTTTGCTTTTACTGATCTCTCTCGAAAGGAGACCCTTTTCAGTGATATCGGCAAAAGTTGCGAGACATCCCAAAAAGATCTCCTTCGGGTCGCAGATGGGATAAAAGCTGCACCTTAGGAGTCTCATCTTCTCTTTTGACCCGGAATCCTCCGGAGGGTAGACTGCGAGTTCGATATCATAGTGCGCCTCCTGCTTCTCATAAACCATGGCGAATTGTTTTCGAATGTTCTTATAGGGAATGACTCGATCAAAACGTTTTCCCAAAACCTTCTTTTCTTCGATCTCAAAGTATTGCTCCGCTATTGGATTGAAGATTCGAATACGACCTTCCGTATCTGCAAAAATAACCGCCTCTTTTAAATTTCTCAGGATGATTTCGGAAAGATTAGTTGGAACAGCTTCCATGGGGGATCATTGCTCCACAAATCCATATCGTTTCAGGGCGTGATGGAAAATGGTTCGAATTAATCGGGGATACTCCCATCCCATCGATCTGGCCATAATGGGAAGATCTCCATAAAGTGGAGAAAGCCCTGGAAGAGGATTGATTTCCAGGAAATAGGGAATCCCATCCTCTCCCACTCGAATGTCCACCCTTGAGACATCACGACAATCCAAGGCTCGATAGGCCCTGAGGGCCACCTCTTCAATCCTCTTTAAGAGTGATTCAGAGATAGGGGGAGGACACAGGTATCGAACCCTCTTCTCCCAATCCCTTTTTACCTCTAAAGAATAGATGGCTTCATGAGGGGAGCTCCCTTTAATCTCGATCTGCATGACTCCAAGTACATAGGGGGGATTATTCCCTAAAATCCCTACCGTAAATTCTGGACCAGGAACAAATTCTTCAATGAGGAGAGGGGGACCGTAGGTCTCCAAGAGCCATCTCACTTTCTCCTTCAACATCGAGGGATCCAAAATCTTTGAATCTAATCGAACCCCTTTACTGGACCCTTCGTAACACAATTTAACGAAAAGAGGGTAACAGAGATCGATGGCCTGAAGGTCTTCTATCCGTTCCACCTTTTTAAATCGTGGAGTTGGAATTCCTTCGCTCATCACTACCCTCTTAGCCATGGATTTATCTAAGGTGAGAGAAAGGGTCAGGGGATCAGATCCTGTATAAGGGATATTCAAAAATTCCAGGAGGGCGGGAATGTGGGCCTCTCGATTTCGTCCTCTCACTCCCTCTGCAATATTAAACACTATGTCCACCGAGGAGTCTTTAAGTCGATCAATAACCTCCGGAGTTCCTCCCAATTTGATCACTTGATGCCCATCTCGTTCGAGCACCTCCTGAATGGCCTCGATGGTTTCTTCCGAATCATACTCTTCTAAATGGTCAATGGGCTGATCTTCTTGCTTTGGAAAATCTTTTTTTAAATTATACGTGATCCCAACCTTTAATCCCATATCAATTTAAAATCTTCTATACCTCTGTTTTCCACCTTTGTCAACCCTTCGATTTTCTTCCATTAATCATTCTTCTGAGGGAATCCTTCACTGAAGAGTGAGGAATGGGCCTGACAGGGATATTTCCGAACCCCTGAGAACTATTCCTCACCCATGACCGATGGATTACCTTTTGAGAATATTTTTCATACGAGCTTCATTTATGTTAAATAAAAAAGAGGAAACTTATCCCGGAAAGAATTAAAAAATGGATCGAAAAGAGATCTTCCAAGCCCTTACTCGGTTAAGAAAAGGCCTTCTCCAGATCATCCTTACGGTGGCTCTCGTAGGATTCATTCTCTTTCCATTTTCAAAGAGATTACTTCACCATCTCCAGAAGACGACCCTTAAAACCGAACTGGTGGCCTTCAGCCTTCCCGAACCCCTTCTTTCTCTCCTTAAACTTACCCTTTACGGGAGTCTCTTCATTTCCCTTCCGATGCTCTTCTATCAAATCTGGAAGGCCTTCTTCCCTCTCCTCCATCTCGAGAGGAAAAAATACTTTATCATCGTCTTTTTTCTCTCCCTCTTCCTTTTTTATCTGGGTGCCTTCTTCTGCTATTTTATTACCCTACCCTTCGGGGTTCAATTTCTATTGGGATACCAATCTGAGAAGATCCAACCCATGATCTCGGCCGGGAAATTCGTCTCTTTTTGTACGGCCTTTATCTTTGGATTTGGATTAACCTTTGAACTCCCTCTCATCCTCGCGCTTCTCGCATATATAAATGTAATTCGAGCCTCCTTTTTGACCCGGAATCGAAGGTATGCGATTTTATTCATTGCGATCCTTTCGGCCATCATTACACCCACTCCTGACATCTTCAACATGTCCCTAATGGGAGGGCCCCTGTATATCCTATTCGAAATCGGGGTTATTTTGGTTAAAATAATAGAAAGAAGAAAAAAAGGAGGGAGGACTTTTTCTACCTCATGAACACCCGTCGTTTCAGATCTCTTCTCTCATTTCCTTTTATCGCTCGACGGATCTTCCGGCAACCCTTCGGATTGAAGACCAAAATCACTCTTCTTCTCCTCTTGATTGTCCCGGGGACCCTTCTCTTCTCCAGTTATCTCGATTTTCAATTCTCCAAAAAAGCCCAGTTAGATCTTTATCTGGACCGAAATCTCTATATTGCCATGCAGATTGATCTGAGCCTCCCGGATCCAAGGATCCCTGAAAATCTTCAACGGATTGAGGAAGAGATTGAAGAGTGGTTGTTGAGTCGTCCCGCCCTGATTGGAATCGATGTCTTTCTCTTCTCTCTCAAGGGATGGGACATCGTCACCTCTCATTATCGACACTCCAAACCCATCCCATTTACCCTCACCCATGAACAGATAAAAGAATTGAAAAGTGATAAACCCCTTATTCTTTTAAGGAGGGATGGGGAAGAAAACCCAATGGAGGTCACCGTTCCCCTTCATTCGAGAAGGAAGATCATCGGTGGGGTACGGATTGTAAGTTCTTTAGATGAGGCCCATAATTATTTGAATAAGAAGAAGCAGTGGACCTATTTGATCACCTTTTCCAGCATCCTGATCATTCTCCTCACCTCCACCCTTTTTTTTAAAAGATTGGTCGGAAACCCTATTCAGAGGCTGGTCGAGGCCATGAACCGAGTGGAAAAAGGAGATCTGGAGACGGTCACTCCTATTCAAAGCCGAGATGAATTAGGAGAATTGGGAAGACATTTTAATCAAATGGTGAGGAAGATTCGAGAATCTCATGAGCAGAATATTCAACTTCTTTCTCAAATCAGTCGGTTCAACGAAGAATTAACCCGGAAAGTGGAATCCGCGACCTCTGAACTCAAACATCTTCATGAAGCCCTCTCAGAAACTCAGAGGCAACTCAGTCAATCGGAAAAACTGGCGGCTTTAGGACTTCTTACCGGTGCCGTAGCTCATCAAATCGGAACCCCTTTGAACTCCATCTCCGGATATATTCAACTCATCCTTCAGGAAGGAAATCTCCCCCCCAAGGATCAACAACGTCTTAAAATCATCGAATCCCAGGTGGACCGGCTTGCTGAATCCTTTAAAACTCTTCTTTCTTACACCACTCTTCCTCAACCCCGGCGGAAACCCCTGGATATTAACGAGGTCCTTAGAGAACTGATCTCCTTAAGTGAACCCTGGCTCCGATCCCACCAGATCACCTTGGAGACCTCCTTGGATCCAAATCTCCCCTTGGTCTTAGGGGAAGTCACTCATTTACAAACGCTATTCCTGAATCTAATTAATAATGCTATTGATGCAATGCCAAAAGGTGGAGAGCTAACTATAAAAACCCTCGTCACCTCTCCTTTAAATCCTGAAGAAGAAAGGTGGGTGGAAATCTCCATTATGGATACAGGAGTGGGGATCTCAGAAGAGATTAGAAAGAAGATTTTCGATCCTTTTTTTACAACCAAGAAAGCTGGAGAAGGGATGGGGTTGGGTCTCTCAATATGTGAAAAAATTGTTAAAGATCATTCAGGGAAAATAGAAGTAAAAAGTGAGGTCGGGAAAGGAAGTACCTTTTATGTCTATCTTCCTGTTTATAAGGGAGGTGAGGTGGATGAATAGTCAAATGTTCTCAAAAGGCGATTCCCCTTTAAATTACAAATACTTGTAAAATCAATGGGTTACAACTTCCATTTTGGAATAACTTTCCTTTTTTTTGGTTTTTTTTGGTTTAAATGGTTACAATTTAGTTACACCATTTTACTAAAACATTTTTTACATAATTGCACGTGACCCTTTTTCCTGTTTAGGAACTTTACCTGTCTCAAAACCTCCCCTTGTCTCTGTCGAAATGGCCTCACACCAGGAATACTTCTTCCCAATATCCATCCCTATTACCGTTTTAAAAGGAATTAGGATACTCATCTGCCGCTCCTCCTTTCTTTTTTAGGCGAATCTTACCACATTTTCTTAAGGAACGGCGTTTTCATGATATCAGTATATTTCCTTCTCTCCGCGGATGGTAACTCTTTTATGAGCTATTAAAACACGAGATATCAAAACAATTCTATGGCAGGCCGCCCTTCGGCCTCTGTACTTTGACCAGTAGCGGCATCATGAATTTGACGCTGACGGTCCATGACGTAATTGTCGCGGATAACCTTAATACGTTCGGCAAGCGGGGGCCACTTAGCGCCACCCCGGCCAATGCAGGCTAGGTTCTGGCGTATGCACTTGAAGTGCTCATTGAGTTCTTTCAGCACAGCTTCCACTTGCTCGATCTGCTGACGGCTTATGTCCTGGAGTTGCATATGGCCCAACGCACCCACGATGTCGGCGTGGATTTGCGCCATCGCCGTAGACGATTCGCGGGTGATCATGGACAAGTAGTTGCTCACCTCCTTGAGGGCAGTGTTCATTCTATCCAGATCGGCAATGATGAGGGCGATTTGACGCGTTTCCTTTTCGGTACGCTCATTGGCAATCATGAAGGAGAGGTTCTGTTTAGCCACTCCGGTCACTTCCGCCACACGCGCATCGATCTGGCTGGCGATCTTCTCACTTTCCGTCGCCAGCTTGCGCGTTTCGTCCGCCACTACGGCAAAGCCGCGACCCATTTCGCCCGCCCTCGCCGCTTCGATGGCTGCATTTAAGGCCAGTATCTTAGTCTGCAGGGAAATAGTGTTGATCATTTTAGTAAGCCCGGTGAGGTCTTTGAGGCTCATAAGGACTTCTGAGATTCGCTGGGCATCACGTTCGATCTCAGCGTTACGTTGCGCTAGGTAGTCCTTCATTTGCCCAAGCGTCTCTGCGTTGCGGATCTGGGCTTGAATCTGGGTTTGAATCTGGGTCTGGACTTGGGTTTGCGCAATGTCGTCGGCGGCCTTGAGTTTTTTTAGCAGGCTATCGCTTTGATTGCGAATCGCTTCGAGTGCCTGCATGACTGCCAACGCTTCGACTTCGGTGCTCGACTTTGCTTCCGCGAGATGTCCGCGCAGGATGTCGACAAACATTGGCATTGCCTCGGCATCCTGTATGATTTTCCTGATGGCCGCGGTGGAATGATTAAGACTTGTTTCCCATCTTTTCGATTTGATGCTGAGTAGTGGCAGGTGAAGCTCCGCCCACCGGTAGAAGAAAGGGAATAATAAACCCGTCAAGAGCAGCGTCAAGGCTATGCCCGCCGCTATCGCTTCCCGTTGCCAGGATGACGTGGAGATCATGAATTCCGGATAGAAGAACCAGTAAATACCGCCCACGATCACCCCTATCAGGGCGAAGATCAAACGAGCCAGTGTACAGTGATAAATAAAGATATCGGCCATTTTAAACACCCGGCAGCACCTGTTTCAATACTTTAAGAAGATCAGGCCCACCTACAGGTTTAACCAGCCAGCCGGTGGCGCCGAGCTTCTTTGCCTCATCACGCTTGGCAGCCTGGCTTTCGGTGGTGAGCACCAGAATAGGAGTGAAACGCAGCAGCGTACGCGCATTCTTGATGAACTCGATGCCGTTCATGATGGGCATGTTGATATCGGTGATGATGAGGTCGGGCTTGAAGCCAGTCTTCAGCTTATTGAATGCTTCCTGACCGTCTTTTGCGGTTTCGACATTAAAGCCACCCATCTCGAGGATTTGTTTGATGCTCATTAATATCACGCTGGAATCATCGATCACGAAAATGGTCTTGGCCATTTCAGTACTCCTTTTTCTCGTCATTTAAGGCCGCTTTAAGCCATGCGCCGAAGGCGGCATCCTTAGGCCAGGAAGCGATCGAAGGCCGAGCTGCCATCAACACTTGCAGGACGGCGGTGTGCAGATGCACGCAGTCATAAAGATCTACCATGCCCTTGGGATGGGCGTGCAACCATTCCAGTAAGTCTTCCGCTTCCTCGACACTCACCACCTCACTCAAGACTACCGTCGATTCTTTGTAAACAGTCGTCATCTGATCAGCTCCTTTAAATTGAGCACCATGAGCACTGAGCCGTCGCCCAGAATCGCCGTGCCGGCATAAAAGGACAGTTTACTCAGCTCGCCGGGGAGCGGTTTAAGGATCACGTCCACCGTTTCCCGGAAGTTATCCACCAGGATACCCACCGGCTCGCTGCCTTTCTTCACCACTAATGTGGCAATTTCGTCATCATCGTTGGCAATGGGTTCAGCGGCAATGCCCAGCAATTTGTTTAAGGTAATCAAGGGCACGATACGGCCACGCAATACCGTGGTCTGTCGTTTCTTGATAGTGCGGATTTCAGAGCGCGGCACGCGCACGGTTTCAACCACTAGCTCCATGGGCACGCCGAAGATCTGCCGGTCGGATTCGACGATCATTACCTTGGTTACCACCATTGAGAGCGGCAGGGTCAGTGTGAGGCGTGTGCCCTTTCCGACCTCGCTGGTAAGTTGCACCGATCCTCTTACCTTTTCGAGGGCGCTGCGTACAACATCCAAGCCAACCCCACGTCCGGAAAATTCGGAGACAGCCTCTGCCGTGGAGAAGCCGGCAGCGAAGACAAGGTTGATCGCCTCCTGGTCGCTGATTTTGTCCAGACGATCCTCAGCTATGATGCCTTTTTCGTAGGCCTTTCGTTTCACCACCACCGGGTCGATGCCGCGCCCGTCGTCGGTAATTTCGATGAACACCCGGTCCGACTCCTGTCTTGCAGCAAGGACCAAACGTCCAGTCGGCGACTTTCCTGCTGCTATCCGCTCGTCCGGCGTTTCCAGTCCGTGGTCAAGGCTATTTCGGACGATGTGGATCAGGGGATCGGCTAGAACTTCGATGATGTTCTTGTCGGCTTCCGTTTCTTCACCTTGGAGGACCAGCTCTACTTCCTTTCCGAGTTTTCTGGAAATATCACGTACCAGGCGAGGGAAGCGTTGAAAAACAAAGGAGACTGGGATCATGCGCACCTGCATGATGGCGTCCTGCATCTCCTCTGCAATACGGTTGATGACCGCATATTGGGTTTTAATTTCGCGGGAAAGCTTGCGCACGCCGTATAGCTTTTCGGCGCGGTCAGCAAGGTAGGGCAAAGCGTTCTTGGCCACTACCATCTCACCGATCAGGTTCATAAGCCGGTCAATCTTGGCCTGATCGACCTTGAGCACTTTGCTCCCCAGCGCATCCTCGGCGCGGCGGCCGAACTTGACTTCGCTGGCTTCAGAGGCAGATGTGGAAGAGTGCTCGAAGGACGGTGTCTGCAATACTTTAGACGGCTCGGCAGGATGCTGTACTTCTTTACGTGGGACGACATCCGGCATGGCGGCTGGTTGTTGGGCAAGGGCTGGCGCCCTTTTTTCACGGAAGGTGGTGAGCCAATCGCGCAAAGGCCGCGCCGATTTTGCCTCCAGAGCCTCGGCAAGCGCCTCTTCGAGCTCAAGTGGATCTTCGCCCAACGCAGAAAGGCAGGCCGCAAGCGAGGCGCCGACGGATTCAAGTCTGCCTGAGAGCCAGGGTACCCTATCGTCCTGTGCAAGAACTTCGGCTTGGGCATCAATGATCTCATCTATCCGAATCCGGTCAGCCTCTGCTAGTTTAGACTGCACTGGGCCCATAGACGCTTTTGGCACAGGCTCGGCTGCACCATGATCCGCATAAAGATCAGACAGATCCGGCGCAGTAAAAGTTTTCAGCGAACAGATGAGCCGACGCATAGCCTCGCGCTCATTGGGACGGACCTCGATGAGGGCGAGGAGCCAGCGCAGAACTGAGGAAATCCACCCCCCGGCCGGGAAAAGCTCGATCTGCTTTTGCACAAGCGCCTTTAATACACCGACTCCAGTATTGGCAGTGGACTCGAGTATCCGGTTTGCTTCTGCGATAAAATCACGAGACACCGGCACTTCATTCTGGTGGCCTTGGGGTAAGACAAGGGCCATAGGTGAAATGGGTGTGATACTCACTTCATCGGGCACGTAGCGAAAATACTCGACGATTTCTGCGCGCGGCGCATTGGAAAATACATGGAAGTCGAGCTGGCAGCGGTAGCAGTCCATTTTGGCTAAGGGCGGCCAAGCTGATCGGGCCACCGCCCGCCCCCACAGCAGGCCGGGCACATTGCGCGCCTGGAAAAAGGGATCTTCACCCTTGAAAAAACATTCTTTGTCGGGACGATAGACGATGAGATGGAGCCCATTGTCCCCTGCGGCCCGGAAGGCTGTTAGCCGCGCTTCCTCGGGTAAATCGGATATGGCCGGCAGAATGATGTCCTGAGCGGCGAGTGTACCAGCGGCTTGCCTCTCCTTCCGCGCCTCTTCGGCCGCCGGGATCAGATCCCGCAGTGACGAGGAGATCTTTGCCGCGGGTTCGCTCTGGGCCGGATCGAGACCTCCTTCCTTTTCGATATTGTCGAAAAGTAGGCTGACAAAATCCATGGCCTCCAGGAGCCGATCCGCCAATTCCTGGGAATAGGCGACACGATGGTCGCGCACGGCATCCATCAGGTCTTCGCAGGCATGGAGCACATGCGTCATCTCCGGAAATTGGAAAAGGCCACTGTTGCCCTTCAGGGTATGCACGGCACGGAAAAGTTCTGTCATCAGCTCCTGGCTGTCCGGCGTGGACTCCAAGGCGATGAGCTTTTCGCCAATACTCTGCAACAGGTCGCGACCTTCCAGCAGAAATTGTCTGAGCAATTGGTTCATGCCTTCCCTCCTCGGGCAAGCAGCAAGCGGACGTAGGCAAGGAGATCACCCGGTTTGATTGGCTTAACGAGATAAAAATTCGCCCCGGCTTCAAAAGCGCAAACCTTGTCCCGACTTTGCTCTTCCGTGGAGACTATGATGGCTGGAGTCTGACGAATCGGCTGCTGGCGCAGTTCGCGCAAAAAACTGTACCCGTCCATTTTCGGCATGTTTATATCAACGAGGTAGAGGTCGAAGGCTTCTTTTGTAGCAAGGGTCTTTTCCAGCGCCTCGAGGCCATTCATGGCCTCGGTGACTTCATAACCTGCATCCTCCAGGATGCTGCGGTGATACATCCGCACTGTGGCGGCGTCGTCGATGACGAGGATTCTTTTCTTGCTCATCGGCCCTCCGGTTTCTGATACACAATGGCTTCGGGGAACTTACATACCTTGAATACCGAGGAGATGCGGCTCATGGACTCGGAATGACCTAGACAGATGAAGCCACCCGGGTTCAATGCATCAAAAAAAACATCGGCCGCTCGCCGGCGCGACAGGTCGTCGAAATAGATCAAGAGATTACGGCAGAAGATCACGTCGAAACCGCGATAGGGCCGGGTGTCGTCCGGATCTAACAGATTGACGCGAGTGAATTCTACTGCCTGGCGAAAATCATCTGAGATCTGATAATCGCCATCCGGCAGCCTCTTGAAATGCCGGCTGAGAAGCCTTTCCGGCAGGTGCTGCACCGAACGGGGTGAATACTTGCCGGCACGCGCCTTCTTCAGGATATTGGTATCAATGTCCGAGGCCATGATCTCCACGTCCCAAATGGCTATCCCAGTCCAGAACTCCGTGAGATAGATCGCAATGGAATAGGGCTCCTCGCCCGAGGATGAAGGGATCGACCAGATGCGAATGGGCGATCCAGGCTTCTTGGTCTTGGTGATCTGGGGTAGAAGGGAATTGACCAGACACTTGAACTGGTGTTCCTCACGGAAAAAATAGGTCTCGTTGACCGTCATACTATTGATCAGCGTCTGCAACTCCTCGCCCGAGGTCTGAAATCGGAGCATTGTGAAATAGCTCCTAAAATTGCCGCTACCGGTGGCTTCGATGCGTTCGACGAGGCGCTTGTCCACAAAATAGCGCTTAGAGTCCTCGAAGTGGATACCCGTCTTGCGGTAGAAGAATTCCCGGAACTTAAGGAAGTCTTCATAGGTTATGGTGTTGTCAGCCATACTCATTCCGCACGGATACGTTTCAAGGCCAGATCGACCGAAAAAGCGATGTAGGGTTCGCCTGGAAAACGCGCCTTGAGAGCTTCGAGAGCGCCGGCGGCCGCCTCGGTGCCTACCTCGCTCAGAATATCGACTGCCGTGGCGCAGACATTCACGTGTGCATCCTCGCAGATTACTTCGATTAGCCACTTCTCAACGTCCGGATGGCGCAGGGACTCGAGGATGTTGACAGCGAAGATACGTACGTCCGAGTCGGAGTCGTGCAAAAGGGCCGTCATAACCGGAGTCACTTCATCAGGCATGCTTTTCATTGCTTCGATCGCGTCATTTCTGAGCGCCGCGTCCTCGCTGCGCAGGCAGCGCACCAACCCCTCCACGGCGGCAGGGGTACCAATCAAAATGAGACTGGTCAAGATCGCTTCGCGAACGGTTCCATCCGACTCTTTTTCCAGTCGTTCGGTAAGCACGGCCACGGCTTCAGGATAGGTCGCAAGATCGCGCGCCGCCCAGCGCCGCGCGACCGGATTAGAGTCGCTGAGTTGGGCCACCAGACCATTAAAATCCCTATTTCGGCTTCGTTGATCCCGATCGACGATCCGCGTGTCCTTGCGTTTGACAATGGCCATGTCGTTCTCCTCATTCGCGCGTCCATCTTATCAGTTGGTTGACGATCTTGTCGGCCGGCAGCACGAGAGTCGCGCCGCCGTTTTCGATGAGTTCTTTGGGCATGCCGAACACTACGGCCGAGTCTTCCGATTCGGCGATGGTGCGGCCGCCCTGTTTTTTGATTTTGGTGAAAGCATCCGCACCGTCGTTGCCCATGCCCGTGAGCATGACAGCGATGACGTACTCGGCTTCGCAATGCTCAAGCACCGAGCGACCGAGCACTTCCACTGATGGATGCCAAAGATGTTCGCGGGACTCCGGCTTGGGCAGCACCATAAGCCGGCCAGAACGACGCGCGACCACCACATCAGCGCCGCCCATGCCGATATAAACGAAGCCAGGCTCGAGGGGCATGGGTTTATCGGCCTCAACCACCTCCAGCGCGCAGAGGTTATTCATACGCTTGGCAAATGACCTGGTAAAACCAGCCGGCATGTGCTGAGCGATGATAATCGGGACGGAAAAATCCGCTGGCAGGTTGGGCAGAATCTCTTCCAAGGTGGCAGGGCCCCCAGTGGAGACACCGATGATCACCAATCGCTCGGTCCTTGCCGCGGACGGCGTACGCCGTATAAATAGAGGCTTTGCCGGTTTTTCCCGTTCAGCGCGAATTTTTTCCGCAAGCCCACGACCCGGCGCCTTGATCTTCGCCTGCGTCGCCCCCTTGACCTTGGCCACTAACTGCGCGGCGATCTCCTCGATGGACAGCGAAATCGTGCCACTTGGCTTGGCGATGTAATCGACCGCGCCGAGCGCCAGAGCCTCGAAGGTAGCGAGTGCTCCCTTTTCAGTCAGAGAAGAGACCATCACCACCGCTACTGGACGTGTCACCATCATGTGGGACAGAGCCGTGAGGCCGTCCATGATCGGCATGTTGATGTCGAGCGTCACCACGTCCGGTTGCCAGGTGAGGTTTTCGTCGATGGCCTCTTGGCCGTTACGCGCCAGACGCACCTCAAATCCCGCCGCCTCTAAGATCTGGGCAAGCTGTCGGCGCATCAGTGCCGAGTCATCCACGATGAGAACTTTCATAGGGATAAGGTCTTACTCCATGGCCGCAAGCCGCAGGCGGTCCGCTTCATTGATGAGCTGTGCGGCATCAATGATTTGGATCATTCGCTTCTGCTTTTCCAGGTTGGCCACGCGCCCAAGGAGCCTAGCCTGTTCGCCGGAAAGCTTTGGCGCGGTCTCGATCATGGTTTTGGGGATCTTAAGCACTTCGGTAACGGCATCGACGATAAAGCCCGTGCGCACGCCTGAAAGCAGAAACACCATAATCCGCTGCCGGTCATTACGTTCGATGGCCGGAAGATCCAGACGGTTGCGCAGGTCGATCACCGGCAGCACCGCGCCACGTAGGTTGATCACGCCCTCGACGAAGTTGGGCGCCTTGGGTACGCGGGTCAGATCTTCGGGGATGCGCACGATTTCCTGCACGCTGTCGATGGGCACGCCGAACTCTCCTCCGGCGAGATGAAACACTACCACTTGTTCATCGTCATCATGGCCCAAGTTTTTTTCGGCGAAATTCTTAGTCTTATCACTCATTTCTTCCCCCATCCCCAAGGCATCCTTTACCACCGCATGTCGGAACATGTTGTCCACTGAAATGATCGACACCACCCGTTTGCCCTGGTCCAAACGGCAAATCTGGCTGATATCGCTCATGTTGCCATCACGCGCCAGCAAAGCCGGCATCGCATCCACCACTTCCTTCGGCACGCGGAGCACCTCCGACACACTGTCTGTAACTACGCCCACCGCCGCCCCCCCCAGGGCAACCACCACGACTCGGCTGCATTCATCCAGTTCCTGCGCTGGCAGGGCGAACAGGCTGCGCAGGGAAACTAAGGGCAAGAGGCGTTCCCGCAGTGTCATCAAGCCCAGCACATGGGCAGGGGAATTCGGCACATGCACGATGGTCTTCGGTGCCTGGACGATTTCCTGCACGCGGGCGATGTCGATGGCGTATTCCTGACCGGACACGGAAAAACTCACCAGTTGCAGCTCGTCGCTGCCGTCATTCTCCTCATTGCTATCCACAATTGATTCGGCTGCTGCCCCTGCAGCACTTTTGGTCAGCGCAGCGATCTCGGCGAACTCCTTGGCGATCAGCCGGGCAAAATCCAGCACCATCACCATCCTGTAGCCTCCGACATCTTTGAGAACGCCGGTGAGCAAATCGCTATCTATTGTGCCGCGAATGCCCTCCACGCCCTCGATACTGCCTGGATCGACGTTGATAACGCTCGCCACGCGGTCCACCACAAAGCCGAGCGGTTGGCCGGCGTTGATTACCACTGCACGCGTTGAATCGTCGTGCGCCTGCATGTCAAAACCAAAAATTTTACGCAGGGAAATGATCGGCAACACCTGCCCACGCAGGTTCGACAAGCCCGCCAGGGACGTGGGCGCAAGCGGCACGCGTACCACCTCCGGTACACGAATGATTTCCTGCACCGGGGCTATGTCCACGGCAAATACTTCTCCACCTACAAGGAAGGTAACGAACTGCCGGGTATCGGAAATTGTTTCACCGATAACGTTGTCCTTGTGAGATTTGGAACTCTCCAAAATATCTCTGGCCATGGTCAGTTCTCCTTTCATTTACATGCTTTGCAGTTCGTCGGCCAGCGATGCGATTTCCTCGATGGCGGCGGCCAGTTCCTCGGCGCTCTTGGACTGCTGCGTAGCAGCGTTGGCGGCCTCCGTTACGGCCTTTTCAGCCTCTTGTGCTGCTGCGGCAATCTGCTCGATCCCCCTTTTGGCCTGGGTGATGGCAACAGCGATCTCATTAGCGGCGGCAAGGATTTCCTTTGCTCCGCGATCGACCTCGGCGATATCGGTCTCAATCTGGTTCAGGTTGGCGGTCGTTACCTTAGCCTGATCCGCCTCGGCCACGGCCGATTTAGCGATTTCTTCAAGGTCGCCGCTTACTGCCGCGATTTGGTCCTGCACCGCCTTGACCATATCCTTGATGCGGTCAGCATTCTCGGCGGAATCGCGAGCCAGGTTGCGGATGTCGGTGGATACTACGACGAAACCTTTGCCGAACTCGCCGGCGCGCGCCGCTTCGATGGCGCCGTTGACCGCCAGCATGTTGGTCTGGATCGAAACTGTGGTAATGGCCTCGACGATCTTGTCGATGCGTCGCGAGACTTGCTCCAAGTCCTTTATTTGCTTGATGCTGGCTTGGGTGGCTCGGACCGATTGGTTAATCCCGTTGATCAGTTCTTCTACCGCTTTCTTGTTGGTGGCAAGCAATTCCCTCACGTTCTTAATCCTCTCACTACTGGCTGTAGCGCGCTGTTGTGCGATTTCCAAGCCTTTTGCAATCTGATTTACTGCGGCAGAGGATTCCTCGGTAGCGGCGGCCGCCGCTTGAGCGCCTTTGCGGATCTGCTCGATGGCGGTCATAATCTGGCTAGATGCGCGATTGATTTCCTGCACCGCGGAAGAAAGCTCCTCAGCACTGGAGGCCACCTCTTCGGCACTCTTGGCCACGTCGGTGGAATTTTTCAATTCTTCGGAAAGCTCGGCAAGATTTTTCGCCGCCTGCTCGCACTCCGCAAGCGCGGAAGCCTGCTCGGCAACAGTCTTGGCCCATTCCTCAGCAGCGGCCGACTGTTCCTCGGCAGCGGCGGCGATGTCCTCACAGCCTTTTAGGGCCTGCTGAGCGGCGGTATTCGATTGTTCCGCCCCGGAAGCAATTTCCTGCACCCCCCTGACAACGTCGGCCATGTCTAAACGAATCTTTTCAAGCTGGGCGGTGATGGTCTTGCCTTTTTCGACTTCACCTTCCACCGTTTTGGCTGCCGTTTTGATGCCGTCAGCGATGGTCTTCACTTCTTGCTGGATCTGGGCAACTAGGTCTTGGATTTGCTTGGCACTCTTCTCCGAGGTCTCCGCTAGGGTGCGCACCTCGTCGGCTACCACAGCGAACCCCTTACCGTGCTTGCCGGCGCGGGCAGCTTCGATGGCCGCGTTAAGTGCCAGCAGGTTAGTTTGGTCGGCAATGCGAACCACGGCTTTGACGATGTCCCCGATATTGGCGGCCTGCTTCTCCAATTCTGCAACCATAGAAACTGACGACGCTTGCCGCTGAGCAGCCACGCCTACATTAGCGACCAATTTGCTGATTCCATCGCTGGTCTTTTGCGTGAGGTTCTGAACAGCTTCGGTTTTTGTCTGGCTGACTTTGGCGTTCTGCAATTGCCTACCGATCGAGATCGTGACCTGCTTGAAGGCGGCTAGCGACTCTTGGGCTGCGCCGGAGGCTTCCTCGGCGCCAGCGGCAATCTGGTCGGCTGAGCGTTTCAGTTCCTCGACTGCGGAGGCCGCCTCGTTCACCCCCGAGGATAGTTCCGCTGTAGCTGCAGCTATGCGTTCGGCTGCCTGCTGCTGTTTAGCCAGTGTACGTGCCTTCTTTCTTTGGGCTTCCGCTTCACGCTCGGCAAGTGCGGATGGCTTGCCGATCTCCATGGACATTAAAGGTGTTTCTGCTTTTTTTACAAGGGCCATCGCAACATCTCCTTTCTATTGTTGTTTTTTTAAAAGTTATGTGATAGACATTGTTGAAGGACTTTTTGATCTTTCACCTTTCAAATAAAACATTTCCATTTCATTTTAAAAATTTTAGGATTCTAATTAATAGAACCTAAATTGAGCGATTCTTAATATTGTTTAAAGATAACCCTTCTGGATTCCCGTTTTCACGGGAATGACGTTTTCATTCATTGGGTGGCAGTCGTCATTCCTGCGGAAGCAGGAATCCAGTATATTTGATTCAATTAATG
>CALIBK010000012.1 GCA_938045955.1 uncultured bacterium
GCTGAGCGAATACGACGATGACTCTCAAGGAGTTTCTGGGCACGCTTCTCTATCAATGATTGCAACTGAGGTTTGAGACTATCCCACCATCCCAATACCTCCTCGATGACCTCCTTTCTCTCTGCAGTAGATATGTTGGCATCGGGCTTGGCTGTTTGAAGCAGGCTTAAAACCTCCTCTTCTGAAACCCATTCGATCCTATCAGGGGGAAAACCTCGAAAACCAGAAATGAAAACTTCTTCTGCTAAAAGAGGCCTCTTTTCAGGTTCTTCGAGGGTGAAGCGAAGTCTCATAAGGAACAGAGAGGTACGCCTACCGATAGCCTGAGTGCGAATAGCCCCACATCGGGCTGCAATGGCATTGCCTTTTCTTGTAAGAGCTTCTTCAAGAAGGAACTGGGCCAGTGAGGATACAAAAGGATGGTTTCGGCCAAGGTAGGTCACCCCTTCAGGAGAAGGGGAGGTAAAGGTGACTCTCCACTCCTTCTCCTCAGGAATGGCGGTCTTAACCATCTCGGGGAATCGATCTAAGGATTGAATCGCGAAAACCCCATCTTTTACAGGCCGAACTGCAACTCCGAGTCGCTGGCAGGTATCGAGAACAAAGCGCTTCACTGCATCAGGGTCGCCAAGTACAGAATCACTCTCTCTGAGTTCCCGATCCACTTCTTCAGGCTTGATTGCCCGCTGGGCAAAACGGGTGCGGCTTTCTTTCTCCCTTGAGGCCACTTCTTCCCAACGCCGATGGACATCCTTAACTATCGGTTCTTCAAAAAGACTGAGCTGTTGGGCATGAGGTACACGGAAGAAAAGGGTCTTCAGCACAGCCTCCATGATTGTTTCACTATCCATGGGGACAGGCACGGTGATACCCAGATCACGATGGATCTCTTTTGCCTTTCGCAACAGGACATCAAGAACCGCCCCATCAACTGGATTATCACGGCCGTAAAAGAGGATGGTCTTTACTTTTTTAGACATCTGACCAAATCGGTCCACTCTGCCTTCACGCTGCTCAAGACGGTTAGGATTCCAGGGAAGGTCGTAATGAAGGACCGCATTAAATGATTCCTGAAGGTTTATTCCCTCACTCAAGCAATCGGTTGCTACAAGGACACGCCGCGGATAAAGAGTCAATTCATTGACAGAAGAGAGGCGCTCCTCCTCAGAATCTTTCCCGGTAACGGAAATTACCCTTAGATCCTTAAATTCTCCTTCCAGCCGACGCTGAAGTTCCCTTGCCACATAGTCGCTTGTGGCAATGTAGCGGCACCATACTATGGGGCGATAGCCCTCATGCAAGAGTTTACGGATGATTTCACTGCATCTTTTTATCTTGAGGTCATTATCGCCAGTTCGAAGTTGATCAGCCAGACGGGCAAACTCACGAAGATGTCTTCGCTCGCTTTCACTAAGATCGATTTCCCCCTTTTCCACTATATGGGCTGGCTGAAGATCAATGGTCTCTTCTTCAGTAGGTTCATAAATATATGGAGAGTAAGTTTCTTCTGAGACCCCCTCCTCATCAAGAGAAAGTCCTTTTGCTCTTTTATGTAAAGCCGCAAGGGCTGACTCAGGACTCGACATCACGCATCGGAGAAGGGCAAGAGCAGTCCAGTAGCGGATTCGCCTCCTCCAGCCTGTAAGGGTTTCACCTGTCTGAACCAGCTCCCGACTGAATCTGTAAACACGGTCAAATAAGTTACGATAAGGAGGAGATAAATCATAGGTTTCTTCTGAGGATTCCCGTTCGGGGAATGGAGTCTCTTCACCAAGCCATTTAAGGACATCGGCTCTTCGCCTCTGGACAAAGTGATGAGACAGAGAATCCCTTTCTTTTTCAGTCATCTCTTTGAGGTTAAATGTACGGAAATCTGGTTTAAGTAACCCCAGAAGAGAAAGAAACGACTCTTCGATGCCGCTATGGGGAGTGGCCGTGACTAAAATGATGTGACGGTTAGAATCCTCGGCAATTTTCTCAAGAAGCTCGTGTCTTTGCTGCTGGGAGCGGGCCTGGCTATGAGGTTTAGCCGCTCCATGAGCCTCATCCACTATGACAAACTCAGGACAGTGGATAAGGAAATTGGCCCGATGCCGTTCAGTTTTGGCATAATCAATGCTGACCACGGTGTAAGGGAAATATCCAAAGATACTGTGGTCGCCTGAAGGTAGTTCTCGTTCTAACTGACTGATTGTGCCTGAGCGGATTATCACAGCATCGAGATGGAACTTCTCAGAAAGCTCTTTTTTCCATTGATCACAGAGATAAGGAGGGCAAAGAACACAAAGGCGCTTAATTTCTCCACGATCCAAAAGCTCTCGAGCTATAAGTAAGGCCTCAATCGTCTTGCCAATACCCACATCATCAGCAATTAGAAGCCTTATAGGTTGGAGGCGAAGCGACATAAGCAAAGGAACAAATTGGTAGGGCCTGGGACGAACAGAAACACGACCAAGGGAACGAAAAGGACCTGCTCCGTCTCTCAAAGACAGGCGGGCTGCATTCCAGAGAAGTCCTGTACTTACTGCATCGCTTGTATCCTCGGGAGTGGGCAGAGGAAAGGTTGCTGGTTCTACACGATCAAAGCCGAGATTTGCTAAAGGTTTGTAAATCCCGCAGACTTCCTTGTCACTTCCGGTTAAGGGGCGGAGTAAGATGAGGTTTTCATTCGGAGATGGCAGGATGATCCATTCCCGGTTACGGCAGCGAACGATGGAACCAACGGATTGGCTCTGCATTTATTCATCCTTATTTAAACTGATGGCACAGCTATGTATTCTGCAAAGGATGTTGATTCAGGTATTGGAAGTCCATCTTCACGCAATCCTTTGATATGCATTTCGATTGCCTCATACATATTCTTCTCAGCCTCCTCTCGAGTGGCTCCTGTGGCCACACAACCCGGTAAATCAGGTGAATAGGCTGAATAGTTCCCATCTGCCTTTTCTATCACAATAAGAAAACGATGCATATTTATTTAACCTCCTTTATCCTGGCCTGTTTCGAAATGCTATTTAAAGTTCCTGGTGCCAGATCATCATTTGGATGGCCAGCAATGGTTACTCTCCCCGGGATGGTTAGGTGTTTATATTGCCTGTGGCTCCCTTTTGTTTCAACCAAATACCATCCCTCTGCCTCTATTAATTTTATAACATCACGGATTTTCATGCATTATTTCCTCGCACCTTTTCCCCTCGCCCCAGCCCTCTCTCCCAGTGCGGAGAAGGAATAATGAGAGAAAAAATTAACCGAACACATCAGGGTATCGACGGATCTGTTCTTCGAGATCCTGATCATAGCGGATCACAATCACTCGATAACCCAGATCTTTTAATTCTTGTCTTGTGATGCGATCCTTTTCTTTTTGTGACGGTTCGTCATGAACAGAACCATCGCAGAAGATGCAAACATTCGGTTCGTAAAAGAAATCGGGATTGCTGTAATAATCTTTTAAAAGTTTCTGTGCCTCATCAGGTAATCTGCGCCTGGATCGGTAAAGGTGGTCAATAAACTTTCGCTCAAGTTCGGACCGGCTATCTGTAAGAGAACGAAGCCAGCAGTAATGATCCTCATAATCTCTGCTTCCTTTTCGGGAAAAGATAGATCCCCTTGAGAGCTTCGTAAGAAAATCCTTGATAGAATGTCTATTCAGCCGTGGATAATCCCGCTGGTTACCATAGGAAAGAAGACATTCGTAACAGGCCCGATAACAATCCGATTTCAGATCCCTTAGAGTTTCAGGATCAAAATGGCAACGCTCTAAGGCGGCCATGGCAATCTTAGAAAGTGCATCCTGTTCCTCAATCAGTCTTCTTAAGACGCCCACCCCTCCTTCGGAAGCCTCCCAGAATAGGATTGCTCTGTATAAACTCGAACCAATTCGCTCCGAGTTAATCTCGGATTCCTCGATCTGAAAAACCTGCTCCATACCCCTCTGCAGACAATACTGGAGAGTTGCTTGAAGATCTTCGTCCTGGGTAAGCGCCGGTTCGAGGTGATAGAGAAGTAGAAGATTGTGGGAGTCGCGGACAAAAAGACGGACAACCTCAGGATGACCCGAGGGCATGGGACCAGCATTCTCATTATCTATGTCATCTATGTCAGACCCCTTGAGCCAGCTACCTTCCTCGATATCAATAAGAAATCCTCTCTCTCTTCTGAACCTCCATCCGTGATTGATACGGTAAAGTTCGGCAGTTGGTGCGTAGATCATTCGAATGAGCGGTGAATTGTTTTCATCCTGGACGATTGCTTCGACTATTCGTTTTTGGCCTTCGGGAGATGGGGCAAAGCGAAATTGGGTGGTCACTTCGTAACCCAGACGGCGGCGCTCCTCTTCATCGGAGGTAATCCGCTCCCTCCGCCATGTCCTGACATTGCAGAGTTCCAGGAGCGGGAGAACCTCGCTTGTGGTGGCATCGAGACGGCTCTGGCAATGTTCACAAAGATCTACAGTTACCTCCCTTTGAAAGTAACCACAAACCTTACAAAGTTTCCCTTGAATTCGCCTCGAAAGAAGCCCACCAGGAGGCACAATAAGCCTTCCAGCCTCGTATTTTGCACCCTCATGATAAATGATGTTTCTCGGACCAAACTCAGTGATACCGAGGAAACGCGGCCGGCTGATAAATTCCCCATCTTTTCTTGGAATATAGGCTCTGATAGGCAAACGAGGGAAATTATAACCCGGCAAAAATCCCTCACTCGCCAGATAGCGATAAGGATAGAAATCAGATTCTTCACGGGTTGTTCCGATATTGCAGAGGAGATTCTTCTGTCGTTCTGCCTCTCTTCTCTCATTTTCAGCTTTCAGGCGCTGAGTTTTATCCCTAACAGGGTGCCTTAGAACTTCATTGGCTTCGTGCCACTGCCGATCAGCAGAGCGGTAAAGCTCCCGCCATCGATCAAAGGACTTGTTAAATTCATCCGGAGCCCTCTTTAGCACGCTTTCCAACCATTCCCTGGAGTACCAACCTGTTTTGTCCAGGTCTTCCCCGCAGGAGTGAAGGATACGCTCCGCTTCTTCGAAGCACTCTCTGAGCCTTTGTTCAGAAAGATGAATTTGCGCCCGAATGTTTTCTTTCAAAGGATAACCCTCTATACTCAGTTCTACGATATCTGTAATTGACTCCCCAAGGGAAAGCCTCACCTTGGACAGCCAGAGGGCATGAATATGGGCTTTGATCAGATCTTCATTGCCGAGATCGATTCGCGGAGGTCGAACGACACCTGAGACCATTTCCTGGCGGTGACGGAAGAAATACTGATCATGTCCACTTGCGGCCCCGCAATAGGTGAGAATGAGGGCTGGATCACCCCGACGTCCCGCCCTGCCACTCCGTTGAGCATAGTTCGCAGGGGTAGGCGGAACATTTCGTAAATGAACGAGTTGAAGATCAGCAATGTCAATTCCAAGTTCCATGGTAGGAGAGCAGAAGAGACAGGCAAGGTCTCCATCTCGAAAAAGTTGCTCTCTCTCCTGCCTGCTCTCATAAGTAATCTGGGCAGTATGCTCTCGGCCCTCAATGTTGCGTAAGGCTGCGGCTCCTTCCCTGTAAAAATTGCGGAAGTATTCGTTGGCATCCCGCTCTGTTTTGGAGTAAACTTCACTTTTTACCCGCCGCGTATAGATTGGATCAGGGGGAGGAAGACCCGTAAGGCATTTCTTCCAAAGGAGGCATGTCCCATCCAACTGGACGAAAGAAAGGCCCTTTTCCGAATCTTTCTTCATTAGACCGTGAGAAGAGAGAAGGTCTGCGAGTTTTTGTATGAAACTTGAATATGATTCTGAAATGGAAAGGGTCTTCCGAAGATAACGTCCAATCAAGCTTTTTTCACCTAAACTCAGGCCTTCATTAGGTCGAGCAGGCTCCCCTGGAAGCAAGAATCTCGATGCTCTACGGAGGATTTCTTTTTCATCAAAAGACCATCTTTCATTGATCTGCTCGAGGACCCGCTTCTTAAGCTGTTGCTGAAACTGTTCATTTAAGCAAGCGATAGAGATCGCAAGTTTCTTTCGAAAATGATCGAGGACTGCCGTTAGGATCTCTAATCGCTTTCCAGTTGATAAGGCCCTAAAAGAGGGTAGATTATCCCAGTTTTCGTCGTCTCCACAAAGCTCTTCCAATCCCTTATACTCAATGCGCAGAAGCCCACACTGTTCAAGATTGGGCTGGACGACCCTCCACCCTCTTCGGAGATCTTCGAAAAGCCGATATTCGACCAGATCACAAAATGTGTTCCAGACCTCTCGGCCCTGTGCAGTTTCTTCGCTGAGATCTCTATTCTTGGCTACCTCGGAGAGGGAAAGCCCCATGGCTGCAACGACCCTCCGAGCTACATTATCAAATCTAAGCTCGCCATGTTTCTCAAGGGCAATGAGAATAGCTGACCTTAAAAGAGAGACTTGAACAAAATCGTTAAAGTGGCCTGCCTGAAGTGAGGCGTCCTGACGATTGTCTGTAAAACTGAGTACCTTTCTGGCTCCTTCTTTGATTCCGCCATCTTTAGCATGCTGCAGGGCAGAAATAGACAATATCGTTGTTGAGGTACTTCGTCCCTCACTCGATAGACCCGCTATCTTTCGAAAATCATCTCCACCGCGACGATCATAGAATTCACCGCAATTGAGGCAAAGCATGAACGGACTTGGTTGATACCATCCCTTAAAAGCCCCTGCCTCTGGTTCGGCTCTAAAGGTTCCATCAGGGAAAACCCAGGTGGGAATAGGGATATGCCGGCGGTAATCCCGCCTGATCCTTCCATTCGGACCGTACCACTCAGGGGGAAGATGTTCTTCGCTCCAGTCAAAACCTGCCCCTTCGGGGGCTAGCATAAAATATCCTTTAACCAATTCCGTTTCAGAAGATAATTCGCTCGATGGATTTAAAGGAAGAAACCTACCACTCTCCTCATCTTTAAAAACCAAATAATAGTCTTGCCCACAGACACGGCAGAATACTAAGGGATAGAGGATATGTCCTCCTTGTTGTTCAGAAGCGAAATATTGGCCTTCGAGGGTGAGAAATCTTTTCGATTGGGATTCAAGGGTGGCATAGACCGTACGCCCCTGCCCAATAAATTGGTGAAGCTTAAAGGCGAAAAGGGGATTCCCATCAACCATTTTTAGCTTGCTTCCCAGAAGAAAAAATTCTCTCAACTTTTCCTGACAATATTTAAACTCAATTCCGGTTAACTCCGAAAGCTTCTGGGCTCCTTCTCCCAGACTTACCGGGGCTTTACGACGTAAATTCCCATCCGACTCTTCCTCAATGCCAAAGGTAAACTCAATCCATGCGGTAACTGGATTCCGACTCATTTCTTCAGCTGTCTGCGGGAGAGGAAAATTTAGGGCATGACGCAATGCCTCCGGGGATGAAATAGGTGGAATCGATGAAACTCTCTTTAGAGATTCTTCAATGACATTATCAGGCTCAACTGGAACCCCAAAAATCCTACTGGCAAATTCGGCAACTGCAATCTGTCTCTCCCTTCTGGATGTAGATTTCCCAGCAACCATCGTAGCACTTGTTCCGATACATTGAAGGTTCTGGTTTCCAGAGCGCTCACGCAAACGACGGATCAAGAGACCCACATCGGCTCCCTGTCTGCCACGGTAGGTGTGTAGTTCATCAATAACAAGAAATTGAAGATCCGCTGTGGTCTTATCTACAAAATTATGTTCCTCTGGCCGGACAAGCATTAGCTCTAACATGACATAATTGGTCAGGAGAATGTGAGGAGGGTTCTTTTGAATACCCTCCCTTTCCTGTGCCCTTTCCTGGCCCGTATATTTGGAAAAACGAACGGGACATTCCTTGCCGGTAAAATTTTTGTATCGATCAATGAGTCTTCTCAAAGCCTCCTCCTGAGAATTAACCAGGGCATTCATAGGATAAACGATGATCGCCTGAGTTTTAGCCTCCCCTGGATTCCCAAAAAGAATAGCATTAAAAATCGGGACAAAATATGTAAGGGTCTTCCCTGATCCAGTACCAGTCGTAACAACAAAATGCTTCCTCTCTAAGGCCTTCTCAATCGCCTCCTGCTGATGTCTAAATAGACGGATTGGTTTACCATTATCGTCCATGAAAATTTGAGCACATAAAGGGTGAAGTCTCCCTTCTTCTACGAGATCTTGAATGCTACAAGCCGTCTCAAAGGACGGATTTAACTGAATCAGGGCATCTGGCCAGAGAACCTGCTCTCTTAGAAGAGATTCTTCAATAAAGGTCCTTATTCGCTCATCAGAAATAGATAAAAAACTCTGAACATACTTACTATATTCACTAATCACTGCTTCTCGAAGGTTAAAAATGCTCATTCCCTTCATCTCCCCTATCTTAATATAAATTCCAAAAGTTTTTGGGCCTAAACTAAAATAATTCTCCCAAAGAACCGGCTTAAATATATCAAAAAAATAATGATACGACAAATAATTTAAGCATTTATTCTTTTTGGGGAGTATAGAATCGAAATAGGAAGAAATAGAACTAAGCTCCCGTCTCTCTATCTAACTTCTTTAGATATATCTCTGTCTTAAGAAATCTATCGTACTGGCTCCAGTCCCTTTTACGATCCGAACCCCTTAGATGAGAAAAGAGGTGATTCAGGGAAGCATCCATCCCCTCGATGAGACTCAACACAATCGCCTCAGGAGTAAGAGGCCTGATCGACCCCCTACTCCCAAAACGACTATGATGAGAAAGAATCATATGCCTCAAAAGAAGGGAAAGCTCCCGGGGAAATGACCCGAGTCCTGAGATCTTCTCCTC
>CALIBK010000013.1 GCA_938045955.1 uncultured bacterium
AGCATCTCCTGATTTATCTCTTTGGCCTGACAATCCAGAACACCCCGAAAAAGACCTGGAAAGCAGAGAACATTATTTATCTGGTTAGGATAGTCCGATCTACCAGTGGCAATAACCCTTGCATATCGTTTTGCCTCCTATAACCAAGATTCTAACATCCTCTTAAAACCCTTGACGACCTGTGCAATACCCTCAAGCACCTCAGCCACCGGTAAGGTAGGCACAAGAAGAACCCTTCTTTTTACCTTTCTTTTCATTTTGCGATATCTTCTCTATACGGATGCATCCTCCTTTTTACCGGCTTTTAACTAAAACAATTTAATTGAGGTCGTTTCCTTCTTCGACATTTTTCAGAGATACCTTCTTTTAGTTAAAATAGCCTAAGTGATTTTCTTAAATCCATCTTCTTAACGATTGGAAATCAAAAGGAGATCCCAATGACCGATCTTTACCTCCTCAATAGGATGAACTTTCAGATCTATTTTTTCCAGAAGGCGATCTAAATCTCTCCTCTGTATCACGAAAAACACTCTCCGGGGGAATTGAAATACTTCCAAGAATCGTTCCTTTGTTTCTATTTCCTCAATAAAATTCTTTTTCGTATAATAGAGCAATCCTAAAGGTTGAAAGAAACATGTCTTGAGCTCATCTTGGGGGTCCATTTTTTGAACCACCTTTTTAGAAAATTCCCTCATCGACCTACGAGGGTTTAGTTTTGGAGGGAGACTATAGGAAATGTGAAGATGTAAGAAGGTCCAAATAAGGGTAAGAATAAAAAAAGAAACCCACTTCTTGCCCTTCAAAAAGAAAAAGAGACAACCAATCCCTCCAAGAGATAAATAGACAGAAATGAAAATTAATAATCGATGATATGCCCAGGCTTCGGGATAAAGCTTCTTCAACACTCCGGAACCAATGATCCCGAATAAAATTAGAGGAATGAATGTTAAGATGATAAGACTGATGGTCATTCCCCTTTCTTTATTCGATGAAGGGATTGCAGAATTCCATAACGACCCAACCATTATAGCCACAGCAGGATAAAGAGGAAGGATATAGGTATCCTTTTTCCCTTTAGAGAGGGTAAAAAAAAGAAAAATGGTACAAAACCAGACTATAAGAAATAAAAAACCTTTCTCATGCCATTTTCTTTCTTTCCATATCCAGATAAATAATGATGGAAGAAAAACCGTCCAGGGGAGGAATCCTAATGGGAAACGAATAAAATAAAAAAAGAAAGACTCGGGATGAATATGTTTTCCGGTCCCAACTAATCTTCCTACACTCTGTTCAAACAGGATCCTCCTTGTAAAATCTCCTCCTCCCAGCCAACAGGCAGGAAATAACCAGGTTAAAATTATGATAAGAGAAAAGATAAAACTATATAGAAGATCCCTGTTCCAAAATTTCTCTTTTTCTTTATGAAAAAATGTAACTATAAGGAAAATAAGAATACTTAGAAAAGCCACCGGGCCTTTGATGAGCACTCCCAACCCAGTACAAAAACCAGCCATCATAAAGTTTTTAAGGCGCTGGTTTTTATCCTCGTATCCTTGATAAAAAAACAAGAGGGAGAAAAGAAAAAGAAACACGAAAAGAGAATCCAACACCATCCATCGTGAAACCTGAGGAAAGAGAACAGAAGTTCCAAGAATAAGGGCGGCGATGGAACCCACTCTATCATTGAAGAGTTTAGATCCGAAAATAAGGGTTAAAATGAAGGTTAGAAGGCCAGCCAAGGCCGAGGGAAAACGGTTGGAAAATTCTGTATCCTCCCCTAAAAAAAAGACAGAGAGGTTAACTATCCAGAAAAAGAGAGAAGGTTTCTCTGAATAAATCTTCCCATTGAGATGGGGTAAAATCCAATTTCCGCCTTCCCTCATCTCCCGGGCGATCACCGCATATCGTGTCTCATCCGGGTCCCACAGGTCTCTCCCACCCAGATTGCAAAAAAAGATAACTCCTCCAATGGTGATCAGAATAATATAAAATACCCTTTTAGAATCCAAATTTTTGATCCCTACATTCCAAAATTTAAATCTTCCGAGCCACAACAAAGCCTCAATAATTAAAACCTATTTCTATTTTAATGAAATATCCCCTCATCCCACCCCACTTCTCTATCGAGATCGGAACTTCTCCATCTGATAGAATCGTTCAAAAAATTTTCATACTCTTCATTAGGAATTCCAATTCCGATATCACGAATTCTTACGATTTCAAATTCTTTATCCCCTTTGAGGGGTAACCCGGATGGGTCTTTCCATTATGTATATAAGGCATTTTCAATCCAGTCTGTGAGAAGTTATTGTAGTCGAATCCTTTCTCAAAAATCGGATAACCCCCTGATCCTCTTCACCCAATAAAATCTTCATAACTTATTGTGTGATTTTCAAGAATTTATCCTTTTCTGGCCACCCCTGTCTCAATGGCTGCTTCTCTCACAGCCTGCGCCACCAGCTCAGGAACCTTTCGATTCAATACGCTGGGTATAATATAATCTTCACTAAGCTCTTGCTCGGAAACCATTTGAGCAATGGCATTGGCCGCCGCAAAGAGCATCTCCTGATTTATCTCTTTGGCCTGACAATCCAGAACACCCCGAAAAAGACCTGGAAAGCAGAGAACATTATTTATCTGGTTAGGATAGTCCGATCTACCAGTGGCAATAACCCTTGCATATCGTCTTGCCTCCTCAGGCATAATCTCAGGATCGGGATTTGCCATTGCAAATACAATCGGATCCCTCGCCATCTTTTTTACATCTCTTGATTTTATCACCCCTGACTGGGATAGACCAACAAATACATCTGCCCCTTGAAGGGCCCTGGAAATAGATCCCCTTAATTTTTCTGGATTCGTATCCCTCGCAACCCTCTCTTTTACGGGATTCATATTCTCTTTCCTTCCTTCATAAAGTATCCCGCTTCGATCACATCCAATAATCTCCTTAACCCCATAGGCTAATAGAAGTTCTATCGTAGCCACTCCTGCAGCCCCAAGCCCACTTACTACGATACGAATCTCGTTAAACTGCTTTCCTACAACCTTCAATGCATTGATTAGACCCGCTAAAACAACAACAGCAGTTCCATGTTGATCATCATGGAATACAGGGATATCTAACTCTTTCTTCAGTCTCTCCTCAATTTCAAAGCAGCGGGGGGCAGAGATATCCTCTAAATTTATCCCTCCAAATCCAGGCGAGATCGATTTGACGATAGAAACGATCTCCTCCGGATCTTTTGTATTCAAACAGATGGGAAAAGCATCGACCCCACCAAATTCCTTAAAGAGCATGGCCTTGCCTTCCATGACTGGCATCGCCGCCTCCGGTCCAATATCCCCAAGTCCCAAAACTGCACTTCCGTCTGTGATAATAGCTATGGTATTCTTTTTAATTGTGAACTCGTAGACCTTTTCCCGATCCTGTTGAATGGTGGTACAAATTCTTGCCACCCCAGGGGTATAAGCCATCGAAAGGTCTTCTCGCGAATTGAGCGGAAGCTTATTCTTTATCTCAATCTTTCCACCCTGATGGATCATAAACGTTCGATCTACGACACTGACCACATTCACCCCCTTGATTCGGCTTACTTCCTCGACCACCTTTTGGCCCATCCCTACATCTGCCACATTCACCGTTATTTCCCTGATCGTAAAGTCCTTCTTAAACCCCACAAGATCCACTGCCCCGATATCCCCTCCTGCCTTCCCAATGGCAGAAGTCACCTTACCAAGCATTCCAGGTTTGGTGAGCAGCTCTACTCTCATGAGAATACTATAACTTGGGCTGGGTTCCTTGATCATTGCTTCTCCCTCCGGATGGTAGAGTGACGTGGAAATAAATCTTACCTAAATTGAGCGATTCTTAGTATTATTTAAAGATAACCCTTCTGGATTCCCGTTTTCACGGGAATGACGTTTCCATTTATTGATTGGTAGTTGTCATTCCTGCGGAAGCAGGAATCCAGTATATTTGATTCAATGAATG